>DATCRO010000448.1:0-5272 GCA_036569025.1 Burkholderiaceae bacterium | reverse complement strand
GCCGAGGTGTCCTCGGTGCTGGTCATGGGCTGCGTCGGATGGGCCCGGTGGAAGCGGTCGTATGCCCAGGTCTGGTAATTGAGGCCCACGACGTCGACCGCCTGGGTCACGTTCACGTCGCCGAAGAGACCGTCGTGCATGGCCGCGGTGACCGGGCGCGTGGTGTCCAGCTTCCTGACCGCCGCCACCATGCGCCGCGCCATCTCGTAGCCGACTTCACTGCCCTGCAGCGGCTCCTCGTTGAAGATCGACCACAGGATCACGCTCGGGTGGTTGCGGTCGCGCCGCACGAGCCAGGTCAACTGCTGCATGGTGTCGGGCGACGGATTGAAGTTGCGGTTCTCGTCCATCACCAGCAGCCCGAGACGATCGGCGAGATCGAGCACCTCGGCGGCCGGCGCGTTGTGCGCGAAGCGCACGGCGTTCACGCCCATCGCCTTGAGCTGGCGCAGCCGGAACGCCCAGATCGACTCGGGGACCGCGACGCCGACGCCGGCGTGGTCCTGGTGGATGGCCACGCCCTGCAGCTTGGTCGGCACGCCATTGAGGAAGAAGCCGCGGTCGGCGTCGAATCGCTCGGTGCGAAAGCCTGTCTGCACGTCGGCCCGGTCGAGCTCGCCGCCCGCGTCGCGCAGCACCGACCGCACGCGGTACAGCGCGGGCCGTTGCAGGGTCCAGAGCACGGGCTTGCTCACGGTCAGCTCGAGCCGGGCGGTCGACGCGTCCAGCGCGCCCACCTGCACGGGCGTGCGGCCCCTGGCCACCTGGCGGCCGGCAGGGTCCAGCACGGTCACCTCGAGCTCGGCGCGGTGCGCCGCCTTCGCGCTGCTCTCCACGTCCACGGTGACCGGCAGGGTCCAGCGCTCGCCCTTGCGCACCGGGTCGGCATGGACGCCGTCGGTGGCGATGTGCACCGCATCGCGCTTGACGAGCCAGGTGTGGCGATAGATGCCGGCGCCCTCGTACCACCAGCCCTCCTGCGCATCGGCGTCCACGCGCACCGCGATCACGTTGACGTCCTCGCCGTAGCGCAGGTAGGGCGTGATGTCGATGTTGCGGCCGTTGTAGCCGGACCAGTTGCGGTTGACGACGATGCCGTTGACCCACACCTGGCTGTGCGTGGCGACGGCGTCGAGCTGCAGTTCGATGTGGCGCCCACGGTCCGACGGCGGCGCGTTGAAGTAGCGCCGGTACCACCCGATGCCGCGCGGTCGATAGCCTTGCGAGGCGTTCTCGCTCGGGTCGAACGGCCCTTCCACCGCCCAGTCGTGCGGCAGGTCGAGCCGACGCCAGCCGGAGTCGTCGTAGTCGGTCGCGGCGGCTCCGCCCGCGTTGCCCGCCTTGGCGCCGCCGTAGCTCATGCCATGCCCCTTGGCCACGGGCGGGACGACATCGCCCAGGTGGAACAGCCAGCCCGCGTCCAGCGACAGTCGCTCGCGGGTGCCGGCACAGGCGCTGCCCGCGGTGAAAAGCGCCGCGAGGATGGTCGCGGTCAGGAGTCGGAGAGTCGTACGCATGTTCGGGTCTCGTTCGTGGCGTCCTCGAGTGATTCGGAGTTCGCGCTTCCGGCAACCGCCACTTGCCCGCAGCCGCCAGGCTGCGTCGAGGATGCGCCGCAAGCCGACACACCTTGCGGGGCAGCGGCCTGTGGCGCGACGGCTACTCTGGCAGTCGCACCTCGGCTTGCACACGGTAGGTCGTGGATATCGTCGCAGCGTCACCGCCCGGCTGGCCGGCGCCAACCGACAGCCGATAGCGCCCCGGGGCCACGCTGCGCGTGCCGGCTGCATCGACGAAGCTCAGGTCCCGGGGGCTCAGGTCGAACGTCAGCGCCCTCGCCTCGCCGGCCTTCAGGCTGATGTGCCGGACGCCGCGCAAGGCATGCCTGGGCGCCCCCTCGAGCGCGGGTGGCGTGATGTAGAGCTGGACCACGTCGTCGCCCGCCCTCGCACTGGTGTTGCGGACCATGACCGAGACGCGCAGGCCCTGCTCCGGCCGGCCCCCCACGGGCCGGACGTGCAACGCGCTGTAGCCGAATCGCGCGTAGCTCAACCCGAATCCGAACGGGTAGACCGGCGTACCGCCGAAGTAGCGGTAGGTGCGGCCTTTCATCGAATAGTCGTCGAATGGCGGCAGATCCGCGGCGCTGCGATAGAAGGTGACCGGCAGGCGCCCTCCGGGATCGGCGTGGCCGGCCAGCACGTCGGCAATCGCCAGGCCTCCGGCCTCGCCGGGATACCACGCCTCGACGATGGCCGCGGCATGCGACTTGGCCCAGCTCAAGTCGACCGCGCTGCCGCTCATCAGCACGACGACCAGGGGCTTGCCGAGCGCCTGTGCGCTTTCGAGCAGCCTGCGCTGGTCGGCCGGCAAGTCCAGCGTGGTTCGATCCCCGCCCGCGAAGCCGTCGATCGACAGCGGCATCTCTTCGCCTTCGATGTCCGAGGTCAGGCCGACCGCGGCCACGACCACGTCGGACCGGGCGACGGCGGCCCGCACCTCCGCGTCGAGGTCGGTGCTGACGCGCTTCCAATGCAGGCCGGGGGCCACGCCGCCGGATTCGGCTTCGAGCCGCAGCGCATAGGGGCGGCCCTTGGCCAGCACGACGTCGGTGAACTTCAGCGGCTCGTTCCAGCCGGAATAGTCGGCCGCGCGCACGGGCGTGCCATCGGTGGCCAGCGTTCCCTTGACGCCCGTCATGGCGATGCGATACGTGCCGCTCTCCGGGGGCACCAGGAAACCCGTCCAGACGACCTTGTGACGCCCGTCCACGCCATGCGCGAGCGCCGCGTTCGACACGACCTGCGGCTCGATGCGGGTGTCCACTGGATTGGCCGCGAAGCCACCGCCATCCGCCCCGTTGAAGTAGTCGGCCCGCAGGCCGGGCTGGCCGTCCGGCGTCCGCAAGGCCGACGTGGGCACCGGGTCGCCGTCCGTGATCGAGGCCGTGAAGGGAACGTGGACCACCGGAGAGTCCGGCATCGCCTGTCGAAGCCCGTCCAGCAGCGACACCGCAGCGATGGTGCGTTCGGAGGAATAGTTGCCGCGCAGCACGCGCGTGGAGTCGCCGTGCGGTCCGATCACGGCGATGCGGACGCCGGACCGCAGGGGCAGGACGCCGTCGTTCTTCAGCAGCACCAGGCTTTCGATGGCGCTCTTGAACGCCAAGGCGCGATGCGACGGCGCGCCGATCTCCGTCGCGGGCACCGGCGCCCTGGGCGCCAGGCCGCCCAGGTCGCCCGTGCGCAGGCGGGCGGAGAACAGGCGGACGAGGGCGCGGTCGATGTCGGCATCGCCGATCAAGCCGCGATCGCGCGCATCCGCGTAGCGTTGGCGCAGGGCCGCCGCGCCGCTCCACGCCGACGTGTTGCACTCGTTGTCGACACCCGCCTTCATCGCGGCGGCCACGGCGGCGGCGGCATCCGGCGCGTACTTGTGGCCTTCGGCGATGTCCTTGACGGCGTCGCAGTCGGAGACCACGTAGCCGTCGAATCCCCAGGCGCCGCGCAGCCGGTGCTCGAGCAGCGGCTCGCTCGCGCACGCGGGCTGGCCATTGACGCGGTTGTAGGCGCACATGACCGATCCGGCCCTGGCCTCGACGATGGCCGCGCGGAACGCGGGCAGGTAGGTGTCTTCCAGGTCATGCGGCGACACGACGACGTTCGCGCTGTGCCGCGTCGATTCGGGTCCGCTGTGCACCGCGAAATGCTTGGGCGTGGCGACCACGTCCGGACGATCGGGGTCGCTGCCCTGCATCCCCGTGACGAAGGCGACGCCCAGGCGCGCGGTGAGCCAGGGATCCTCGCCGTAGGTCTCCTGGCCCCGGCCCCAGCGCGGGTCGCGGAAGATGTTGATGTTGGGCGCCCAGGTATCCAGTCCGACGCCGCCGGGCCCGAGCGCGTGCAGCGCGCGCACTTCCGAGCCGATGGTCGCGGCGACCTGGTGGACCAAGGGCGCGTCGAACGTCGCCGCCAGCCCGATCGGCTCGGGGAAATTGGTCGTGGGCAGCGGCCCGATCGCGCCATGGAGCGATTCCGTCCACCAGTTGTAGGCCGGGATTCCCAGCCGCTCGATGGGCGGCGCCACGTTGACGAGCTGCCCCAGCTTCTCGTCCAGCGTCATGCGGGCCACCAGCGCGGCGGCCTGCTCCTGCGCGGAGGCGCGCACCGATGGCGCGGCGTGGGCCCCGGCGATCGAGGCCAGGCAGACGGCCCAGGCGACGGCCCGGCGGATCGTGCGGCCCGGACCGGCGCTGCGGCACGGGCCGTCGGCGCGGGCGCGCCCTTTCCCGGCAATGTTCGATTGCAGCATGGTTCGGAATCAGCGGGCGCCGCCCGTCAGGTGACGGGGCAGCCACCGGTCCACGGACCAGGACTCGTCGAGGATCGCCGGCGCGACGGACTCGGTGCGGTCGGATGAAGGATCTGCTTCATGGAAACGAGCGGCATGCATGTTCGATGGTGCCTTCTTCATGCACCTTGAGGCGCGGGACGCCGGGTGCGCAGGCTAAGCCGCGCGGGGTCCGGAGTCATAACGGGACGCTAACCGGGGGCCTCGTCGCCGGTGTGCCGGGCGGCGTCCTGCACGGGCCAGGGCGGCGGCGCGGATGCTGCCGCCCTGGCCTCCGTGGCCGGCCTTCAGTTGCTGTACACCACGCCTCGGCAGCTGCCGCCCGCGTACACCCGGCCGTAGACGCCTTGGTCAGCCGCCATGACGCCCAGTCCGGCGTACTGGTGGGCGTCGTCGTTATGGCGCACCCAGGTCGTCCCACCGTCGTCCGAGCGGTAGACGCCCGACACGCCGTTGATCACGCCGATCACGTACACCGCCGCCGGGTACGTCGCGCCGGCCTTGGCCTTGCCCAGCGCGACGACGCTGGCGCCCTGCACGTCGGGCCATTGCGAGGGATCGCGGCCACCCCAGATCGAGGCGAAGTTGTTGAGTTTCGACCACGTGGCGCCCGAGTCGACCGAGTGGTACACGGTGTTGCCGTCGGCCAGCCACAGGTCGCCCTCGACGTTCGGGTTCACCGCCATCGAGGTGGCGTTGAAGGGATTGGCGCGCAGGTTGGCCGCCACCGAGCCCTGGCTCAGCGCGAAGGTGTGGCCGCCATCGGTCGAGACGTACACCTTGCCCGGGCTGCCCCACCACGCACCGCCCGAGTCGTATGCATAGACCTTGGCCGCGTTCCTGCGATCGGCGACCAGGCGGTAGCTGCGCGGCCACCCGCCGATGACGCTGAGCGCCGGCAGGTTGGTCGCGGTCCAGGTTG
>DATCRO010000447.1:0-3629 GCA_036569025.1 Burkholderiaceae bacterium | reverse complement strand
GCGTGACGGTGTTCAGGCCGTCCGAGAAGTCGTGCGCGATCACCGCCAGCGCCACCGTCAGGCCCACCATCGGCGAGACCTGCCAGCCGATGCCGATCGCCACGCCGTCCATGCAGCTGTGCGCGGCGAGCACCGCCGCCGAGGCCAGCCCGACATGCGGATGATGATGGTGCGAGTAGTGCTCTTCCTGCGCAGGGTGGACGAGCACGAATTTCTCGAGGCTGTGGAACAGCAGGAAGCCGACCACCAGCGCGATCATCGCGCCCGACGGATCGAACGCGTGCTCGCGCGACAGCGAGAAGATCTCGGGCAGCAGGTCGAACGCGACCACGCCCAGCAGCACGCCCGCGGTGAAGCCCAGCAGGTAGTGCAGCCGGTCGCGGAAGCGCAGCGCGAGCGCCCCGCCGCCCAGCGTCGAGACGACGGCGGCGCCGGCGAGCACGACGGGGGAGATGCCTGAGAACATTGCTTAATGATAATGGATACTCAATATCAGCAGGCGTGGCAGAATTTCGGCGTGGAACGAGCCACCCGCCAGAACACCGCCATCCGCGAGGCGCTAGCCGCCGCCGGACGCCCGCTCTCGCCCGCCGAGGTGCTGGACGAGGCACGGCGGCATGTCGCGGCGCTGGGCCTGGCCACGGTGTACCGCAACCTCAAGGCGCTGTTGGACGCCGGCGAGATCCAGGTCGTCACGCTGCCCGGCGAGGCGCCGCGCTACGAACCGGCGCGTCGCGAGCATCACCACCATTTCCGTTGCGACGTCTGCCAGCGCGTGTTCGACGTGCACCAGTGCCCGGGCGACCTGGCCGGCCTCGCGCCGCCGGGCTTCAGCGTCTCGCGCCACGAGATCACGCTGTACGGCCGCTGCAGCGACTGCCAGCCGGCGCCCCAGGGCCGCGCGAAGAAGAAGACGCCGGCCGCCGGGCACGCGAAGGCGCACCCGCACGGGCACTCGCACTAGCCGGCGACCGCCGGGGCCCGTCAACGTGGATCCTGCGACTGCGCGCAGGATGACGGCCTTTTCGCCTCACTTGGGCCGCGGCCGGCGCAGAGGCGGCTGCACCGCGGCCAGCGTGCCGGTACGCAGCTCCTTGACGCCATGCGCCACCGCCAGCGCCACGTTGCGCGCCTCCTGCTGCACGGCGAGGTCGAGGTCGAGATCCTCGTGGCTCGTCGCATACGGCTTCCAGTAGCCGATGTAGCGATCCAGCAGCGCCTGCGGCCCGGCGTCGATCAGGCCCATCCAGTCCAGCCAGTCGCTGAGGCTGCGGCGCGTGCTGTCGATGCCGGCGACGTCGCCGTGCACCATCAGCCCGTAGACCCGGCCCGCCAGGTGCTGCGGGTAGTCCCAGCCGGCCAGCTCGATGGCCTTGGCCTCCTCGGCCTTCTTGCCGTGCGTCGACGTCGGGTCGGGGTTGCCGCCGTCCGCGCACACGAGGCGGTCGATCATCAGCTTGAGCGGGCTGGGCGACTGGTACCAGTAGACGGGCGTGGCGATGATGACGCCGTGCGCGCCCGCCCAGCGCGGATAGATCTCGTTCATCCAGTCGCCGGTCTGGCGCAGCGAGTGGTTCGGGTAGCAGCTGCAGGGCCAGTGGCACAGGGGCATCGCGGTGGACACGCAGCCCTTGCACGGGTGGATGCTGCGGCCGTACTCGGACGTCGTCAGGCTCAGGTCGAGCGTGTCGACCTCGATGCCCTGCCCCTCGAGTTCCTCGGCCATCCAGCGCGACAGCCGGAACGTCTTGGAGATCTCGCCCGGGCAGCTGCCGTCGTTGCGCGAGGCACCCAGGATCATGAGCACGCGCGACGGCGACGCCGGGTCGGCCTGCCTGGCTTGCGCTGCGGCGAGCGCGTCGCGCGCGGCGAGCCAGTCCACCGACAGGTCGTAGTCCGGATCCGCGAAGCCGGGGCCGGCCTTGCGCGTCACCGGCGCCTTGCGCCCGGCCTTGTAGGCGACCCAGGCGATCTCCTCGAGACGGCCCAGCGCGTCCTTCTCGGCCTGGAACGCCGGATCGCGGAACGAGGACTGGAAGCGCGCGCCGAACTCGGTGCGCGAGATCTGGCCCGGGGCCTGGCCCTTGCGAACGTCGGTCATGGCTGCCTTCCCGTCTGCCCGATGCGACAGCGTCGGCAAACGGAGCGCCTACGCGCGCTTGACGCGCACCGCGTACTGCAGTTCCTTGAGCAGCGCCTCGATCGAGTACGGCTTGGACAGCACCTTGATGCCGGCGTCGATGTGCTGCGTCGTGTAGCCGGTGGCCACGATGACGGCGATCCCGGGCACGTTGGCCCGGCACCAGGCCGCCAGGTCCAGGCCGCTCATCGTGCCGGGCATCACGACGTCCGTGAACACCACGTCGAACAGCCCGCCGTCCTGCAATGCGCGTGCTGCGGCGTCGCCGGTGTGGCAGTGGCGCACCGCGTGTCCGGCCGCGCGCAGCGCCGGCACCACCACGGACGATACGAGCAGGTCGTCCTCGACGAACAGCACGCGCAGCGGCATGAATTCGGCCGACGCCGCCGCGGCGGCGACACCGGCCAGCACCGGATCGCTGGACACCGGCAGCAGCAGCGACACCGTCGTGCCCACGCCGCGCTCGCTGCTGATCGTGGCGATGCCGCCCGACTGCACGGCGAAGGCGCGCACCTGCGGCAGCCCCAGGCCGCTGCCCACGCCCACCGGCTTGGTGGTGAAGTACGGCTCGAACACGCGCTGCAGCACCTCGGCGTCCATGCCGCCGCCCGTGTCGACGACGTCGACGGCGAGGTAGCGCCCAGGCGGCAGCGCGGACGCCTGCGTCGGGCTCGCGAGCCGGCCACGGATCATCACGGTGCCGCCCTCGGGCATCGCGTCGCGCGCGTTGAACACGAGGTTCAGCAGCGCCAGCTCGAACTGCGTCGGGTCGGCCATGAGGGGCGGCAGGCCAGGCTCGATGTCGGCCGTCAGCCGCACCTTGCCGCCCACCGCGCGGCCCATGAGGTCCTCGCAGCGCAGCACGAAGTCGTGCAGGTCGATCGGCTGCGGCTTGAGCGGTTGCGTGCGGCCGAAGGCCAGCATCTGCCGCACCAGCGTGGCGGCCTTGTCCAGCGCGCGGGTGCTGGCCTCGATCACGCGCCGGCCCGTCTCCTCGTGCACGAGGCGGTCGAGCACCTGCAGGCCGGTGCTCATCGTCTGCAGAAAGTTGTTCAGGTCGTGCGCGAGGCCGCCCGTGAGCCGGCCGATGGCCTCGTGCTTCTGGCCGTCCAGCAGGCGGGTCTGCGCCTCCTGCGTCTGGCGGATCGCCTCGGCCACGCGCGATTCCAGCACCTCGGTCGCGCGGGCCGAACGCAGGCCCGCCTCGTGCAGCGCGGCGCCCACCTGGTCGGCCTCGAACAGCCCCGTGCGCAAGGGCGCGGGCACGCGGTCGCGTCCCAGTTCCGCCGCCGCGTCGCTCAGCGCGAGCACGAGCCCGATCACCGCCAGGATGCCGGCCGCGGCGAACGCCTGCAGCGTCACGCGGATCGCCGGCTTGTCCAGGGCCGAGCGCGGCAGGCCCACGGCCACCGTCCAGCCGTAGCGCGCCGAGCGGGCGATGACGGCGATGGTGGCCTCGCCCTCGCGCGAGCTCGATTCGAACCTCTGG
>DATCRO010000446.1:0-4660 GCA_036569025.1 Burkholderiaceae bacterium | reverse complement strand
GGACTACTACGCGCACGGCGGCATCCTGCCGTACGTGCTGCGGCAGTTGCTGGCCGATTGATCCGGGGCCCGGGGGCGATGGCGGGTTACGCCTTCGGCTAACCCGCCCTACGGTCGCCGCCGCCCGCCGAATCCTGCGCTTCGTAGGGCGGGTCAGCCGCAGGCGTCACCCGCCGTTCGCGTCACGTCCCGGCCGGATAGTCGGTGCCGATGGCCAGCTCGCGCCAGCGATCGAGCTCCGCCTTCAGCGATGCGACCTTGGCATCCAACGCGCTGACCGCCATCGCGCCCGCCGCGAACCGCATCGGCGGCGCCGCCTCTTTGGACAGCGTCACGATCGCCTGCGCCAGCCGCACCGGATCGCCCGCCTGCTTGCCGTTGCGTTGCTCGAAGCTGGCGCGCATCTCCGCGCGGCGCGCGTCGTAGTCCGCCACCTCGGCAGCCGTGAACTTCAGCGACTCGGGCGTCAGGAAGTCGGTGCGGAACGGGCCCGGCTCGACGATGGTCACGTGGATGCCGAACGGCGCCAGCTCCTGGGCGAGCGACTCCGAGAAGCCCTCGACCGCGAACTTGGTCGCGCAGTACAGCGAGCCGGCCGCGATGCCGCGGATGCCGGCGGTCGACGACAGGTTGAACACGTGGCCGCGGCGCGCCGCGCGCATCGCCGGCAGCACCGCGCGCGTCACGTTGAGCAGGCCGAACACGTTGGTGGCGAACTGCGCCTCGATGTCGGCCGGCGACGATTCCTCGAAGAAGCCGATGTGCCCGTAGCCGGCGTTGTTGACCAGCACGTCGATCGCGCCGAAGCGCTCGACCGCCGCCGCGGCGGCCGCCTGCGCCTGCGCCGGGTCGTTGACGTCGAGCGACAGCGACAGCAGGCGGTCGGAGTCAGGCCCCAGGCGGTCGCTGACGGCCGCGCGCTGGCGACCGGTGGCGACGACGCGGTCGCCCGCCTTCAGCGCGGCGGCGGCGATGTCGGCGCCCAGGCCGCGGGTGGCGCCGGTGATGAACCAGGTCTTGCTCATGGGAGATTCCTTTCGTTTGCGAAGGCCTCCATGCTGCGCCCCGGGCCCGTCGCGGCGGTAGCAGCGGGCTCGCAATTGATTGCACGATCCTGCCAATCGCGCGGCTTCCATGCACCCGCCCGTTGTGCTGGCTTTGCCGCCGCGTTCCAATGCACCCATGGCCGAACCGCTGTCCGAACTGAACGCCCTGGTCGCGCGTCACGCGCGCCCGGGCGCCCCCGCCACCGCGCTCGCGGGCGTGCGTGCGACGATCTCCCGCGTGCCGACCGAGGCGATCCACTGCGTGACCGAACCCAGCCTCGGGCTGGTCGTCCAGGGCGCCAAGCGCACCATCGTCGGCGACCGCGTGTTCGAGTACGGCGCGGGCGACTTCGTCGTCACGTCGGTCGACCTGCCGATCGCCAGCCGCATCGTGCGCGCGTCGGCGGATGAACCGTACCTCGCCTGCGGGCTGTCGCTGAACCCGGCCACGATCGCGTCGCTGCTGCTGGAGACGCCCGGCGCCGACGAGCTGGTCGCCACGCCCTGCGGCATGGGCGTGCATGCGGCGCCCGTCGAACTGGTCGAGGCGATGGTGCGCCTGCTGCGGCTGCTCGACGCCCCCCGCGACGCGCCCGTGCTGCGTCCCTTGATCGAGCGCGAGATCCTGTGGCGCCTGCTGCGCGGCCCGCAGGGCGGACGCGTGCGCCAGTTCGGGTTGGCGGACAGCCGCCTCGCGCAGGTGAGCCACGCCATCCGCCACATCCGCCAGAACTTCGCCGAGCCGCTGAGCGTCGAGCAGCTGGCGCAGGTCGCGACGATGAGCGAGTCGTCCTTCCACCGCCACTTCCGTGCCGTGACCGCGATGACGCCGATCCAGTACCAGAAGCAGATCCGGCTGCAGGAGGCGCGCGCGCGGCTGATGGCCGATTCGGGCGACGTGGCCGCCGTCGGCTACGCCGTGGGCTACGACAGTGCCTCGCAGTTCAGTCGCGAGTACAGCCGAATGTTCGGCGCGCCGCCGGGCCGCGATGTGGCGCGCCTGCGGCTGGTGGCGCCGCTGGAGCGCAGCGCAGCATAAGTTCTCGGGTCAGGTCTCGGGGTCGGTCTCGGGGTCAGGTCTTGAATCGTTGCGCGGCGACGCCGTATCTCAAGGGAACCGGTTGAGCGCGCAACGATTCAAGACCTGACCCCGACCGGCTGGTTGAGCGCGCAACGATTCAAGACCTGACCCCGACCGGCTGACCCCGACCGGCCGGAACGCTCAGCGCGTGACCGCCTGCAGCGCGCGCGTGAAATCGTCGATCAGGTCGGCGGTGTCCTCGATGCCCACCGACAGCCGGATCAGGCCGTCGGCGATGCCCATCTCCGCGCGGCGCTGCGGGCCCATCTCGTGGTAGATCGTCTGGGCGACCGGGATCGCGAGCGTGCGGTTGTCGGCCAGGTGGCTGGAGACGATGACCAGCTGCAGCGCGTCGAGGAACGCAAGGGTGTCGATGCCCTCGCGCAGCTCGAAGCTCATGAGAAGGCCGAAGTCGCCCTTGAACAGGCGCGCCGCGCGTTCGTGCTGCGCGTGGCTCGCCAGGCCCGGGTAGTACACGCGGGCGATCGCGGGCTGCTGCTCCAGCCACCGCGCCAGCGCGAGCGCGTTGTCGCAGACGCGCCGCATGCGCAGCTGCAGCGTCTCGGCGCCGACGGCGATGCGGTGCGCGTCCTCGGCTCGCAGCGTGCCGCCCATGTCGCGCAGGCCCTTCTTCCTGACCTGCAGCAGGCCCCACTTGTCGGGCGGGCCCTTCTTGTAGGGCGGCAGGATGTTCGCGTAGGCCGACCAGTCGAACAGGCCGGTGTCGACGACGGCGCCGCCGAGCGCGTTGCCGTGGCCGCCGATGCTCTTGCTCAGCGAGTGAACGACGAGGCCGGCGCCGATGTCGCGGCCGCGCACCAGCAGCGGCGTGGTGAGCGTGCCGTCGACGACGTAGAGCAGGCCGGCGTCCCTGCAGGCCTGGCCGATGCCCTCGAGGTCGGCCACCTGGGTCACCGGGTTGGCGATGGTCTCGACGAACACCATTCGGGTGGCCGGCGTGATGGCGGCGCGCACGTTGGCAGCGTCCGTCGCGTCGACGAAGCTGACGCCCACGCCCAGCGCCTGCAGCGTCTGCGCCAGGCTGTTGGTGTTGCCGAACAGGAAGCGCGTGCACACGAGGTGGTCGCCCGCGCGCAGCAGCGCCAGGAACACCGCGGTGATGGCGGCCATGCCGGTGGCGAACGTCGCGGAGCCCTTGGCGTCCTCCAGCAGCGTCACCTTCGCCTCGAGCGCGTTGACGGTGGGATTGCCCTGGCGGGCGTAGACGTGGCCGGCCTGGTTGCCCTGGAACACGTCGACCAGGTCCTGCGCCTTCGGGTAGTTGAATGCGGCCGACAGGTGCAGCGGCTTGTGGATCGCGCCATGCTCGACGCCGCCGAGGCGGTCGGCGTGGAGCAGGCGGGTGTTGGCGCTGTAGGCGCGCTTGGAGGGCGTGGTCATGCGAAGGGACTCGGTGGTTCGAGTCCCATTCTCATGCAGACGGGCGGCCCCCGCCTTCTTGTCCGATCAAGGCTTGAGGTCGAACACGAGAACCTCGGCCTTGTCCCCGCCCTCGAGCACCAGCGCCGCCTCGTCGCGGATCTTGAGCGCATCGCCGGCGCCCAGCTGCTGGCCGTTGACCCGCAGGCTGCCGCGCGCGACGTGCACGTAGGTCAGCCGGCCGGCGGGCAGCGGCAGCTCCTGGCGCTCGTCGCCATCGAACAGGCCGGCGAACAGGCGCGCGTCGGCGTTGAGCGTGACCGCGCCGGCCACCTTGTCGGGCGAGCCGACCAGCGCCAGCTTGCCGCGCTTGGACGCCTCGGGCACGCTGACCTGCTCGTAGCCCGGCGCCAGCCCGCCGCGCTCGGGCAGGATCCACAGCTGCAGGAAGTGCGTGGGGGTGTCCTTGGAGTGGTTGAACTCGCTGTGGCGCACGCCGGTGCCGGCGGTCATGCGCTGGACGTCGCCCGGCTTGATCACGCCGGCATTGGCGCCGCCGGCGGTGCCGTTGCCCATGGAGTCCTGGTGCGCGAGCGCGCCGTCCAGCACGTAGCTGATGATCTCCATGTCGCGATGGCCGTGGGTGCCGAAGCCGGTGCCCGGGGCGATGGTGTCGTCGTTGACCACGCGCAGGTTGCCGAAGCCCATGTGCGCCGGGTCGTGGTAGTCGGCGAACGAGAAGCTGTGGAAGCTGTTGAGCCAGCCATGGTCGGCGTGACCGCGGTCCTGGGCCTTGCGAAGCGTGAGCATGAGTCGTTTCTCCAGAAGATGTCAGCGATGCCGCTGACGGCGTGAGGAGAAGTGTGGGGCGCGGCGGGGTGTCGAGGATGCAGGCGATTCGAATGGAGCGTTGAGACGGGGTGCCTTGTCATCCCGGGGCGACCAGGGTTGTCGAACTGGCGGGTTACGCCTGCGGCCAACCCGCCCTACATGGCACGAATGCCGGCGCGTTCGTAGATACCGTCTCGGGCGTCAAGCCTTGACAGGCCAATCAGCGCGATAGGGCTGGCCTGTGTGAACGACGCCGAAGCACAATTGCGCGAGCTTATGCATGGCGGCGCCGAGGGCACTCATCTTGGCCTTGCCGCGGGCC
>DATCRO010000445.1:0-5558 GCA_036569025.1 Burkholderiaceae bacterium | reverse complement strand
CGGCCGGCCTGGCCAGGCCCGACGTCGCGCGCGTGGCGGACCTGTTCGGCGCGAACGTGCCGGCGATGGCCCTGGCCGACGAGAACTGCCGCGAGATCGCGACACGCCTGGCCGTGCACGGCCTCGAGCGCCTGCCGGTGGTCACCGACGCGCAGTCGCGCCGGCTGATCGGCATCGTCTCGCGCAGCGACCTGATCAAGCCGTCGCTGGCGATCGGCGAGGAGGAACTGCACGCCGAGCGCTTCTTCGAGCCGCCGCTGGGCCTGGCCCGCGCCCGCTTCCGCGCGCTGACCGAGGTGTCGCAGCCGCCGGAGCTCGACGACGACGAGGACGCCTGAGATGGGGCAACGCAACGTCGCGCAGTGGCTCGCGGCCTTCGTCCCGGCGCCCGTCACCGTGTCGCGGCGCGAGATCGCGCTGGGCGCGCTGGGCGCGCTGCTGGGCCTGGCCAGCGCGGCCTGGCTGAGCCGGCACATGCTGGCCGGCCTGAACCCGTGGTTCATCGCGCCGATGGGCGCGTCGGCGGTGCTGCTGTTCGCCGTGCCGTCCAGCCCGCTCGCGCAGCCCTGGTCCATCATCGGCGGCAACCTGGTGGCCGCGCTGATCGGCGTCACCTGCGCGCGCTGGGTGCCCGACGCCGCGCTGGCCGGCGCCCTGGCCGGGGCGCTGGCCATCGCGGCGATGTTCTCGCTGCGCTGCCTGCACCCGCCCAGCGGCGCGGTGGCGCTGACCGCCGTGCTGGGCGGGCCGGCCGTGCGTGCGCTCGGCTATGCCTTCGTGCTCTGGCCGGTGGCCATCGACTCGCTGCTGCTGCTGATGGCCGCGCTGCTGTTCAACGTGTCGGCGCGCCGGCGCTACCCGCATCGCGCGCCCGCGCCGGCGCCCACGCACCTCACGCGCGACGCGCCCCCCAGCGCACGCGTGGGGCTGGCGCTGGAGGACCTGCACGCGGCGCTCGAGGCGCGCGGCGAACTGCTCGACGTCAGCGAGGACGACCTGCAGGAGCTGTTCGTCGAGGCCGAGCACCGCGCGTGGCGACGCCGCTTCGGCAGCCTGCGCTGCAACGAGGTCATGTCGCACGACGTCATCACCGTGACGCCCTCCACGGCGGCGCAGGACGCCTGGCAGCGCATGATCCACCATGCCGTCAAGGCGCTGCCGGTGGTCGACGCGCAGTCGCGCCTGCTGGGCATCGTCACGCTGCACGACTTCTTCGTCGGCCACGAGGTCGCCACGCAGGCCGGCCACGCGGCATGGCTGGTCGGCGATATCATGACCCGCGACGTGCTGACGGCCTCGCCCGCGCAGGAACTGGTCGACCTCATGCATGCGTTCTCGGACGGCGGCCGCCATCACCTGCCGGTCGTCGACCATGACCGCCGCCTGGTGGGGATGCTGACGCAGTCCGACATGGTCGCGGCCCTGTTCCGCGCCGGCATCGAGCGCCCGGCAGCCGCCCTCGCCCACTGACCCCCGATCCGATCGTGCCCGCCCGCCCGTCCCTGCCCTCTCTGCCCGCCGCCGTGTGCACCGCGGCGCGGGCGCGCGGCCAGGCAGCGGGCCGCTGACGCCGCGCCCGCGCCATGGCTCCCGTGCACGGCTCCCGGAACGGCGGCTCCCCGCTCGATCGGCTGTCCGCCTGGCACCGCCTGGGCGAGCGCCAGTTCGAGGTGATGCGCTGGCTCGCGTCCGGCCGCGCCACGCCGCCCGACGCCGTGCGCAACACCGCGCAAGGCGTGCTGCGCTACTTCGACCTGTCCGTCACGGTGCACCACCGCGACGAGGAGGACGACCTCCATCCGGCGCTGGTCGAATCGATGGCCGGATCCGATCCCGTGTGCCTGCGCGAGATGGCCGAGGCGGCCACGCTCGCGCACCGTGCGATCGAGGCGGCGTGGCGCACGCTGCGTCCCGCGTTCGTCGCGCTCGCGCGCGCCGAGCCGGCGCGGGTCGATCCGGCGGCGGTCGACGTGCTGGTCGCCGCGTGCGAGCACAGCTTCGCCCACGAGGATCGCGAGCTGCTGCCCACGGCGCACCGCCTCCTGGACGACGACACGCTGCGGCAACTGCGCGCGCGCATCGACGAGCGCCACTACAAGGGCCGCGGCAACGCCACCTCGGCCTGAGCGCCGCGCCGAATTGGTGGAAATCCCCGGAACGGCGGCGCGGGACCGTCGTCGCTGTCCCGTAGACTGCGGGCACAACGATGCCAGGGAGACAGGCCAGCATGACGCTGACCGTGGAGGAAGTCACCGCACTCGCGCCCGATGACGCGTCCGCCAAGGCGGCCCGCGGTCTCGTGGCGCCCGCCAAGTGGCCCGTGCTGGGCGCCAACGACGCGGCCGCCTGGGGCGAGTGCCAGGGCAGCGGCTCCAAGCCGTACCAGACCCAGGTCGACCTGTCGGGGCCGGCCTTCCGCTGCTCCTGCCCGAGCCGCAAGTTCCCCTGCAAGCATGGACTGGCCCTGTTGCTGCTGCGTGCCGAGCACGGAGCGCGCTTCGCGAGCGGCGAGGCGCCGGCCTGGGTCGCCGAATGGCTCGCCTCGCGCAGCGAGAAGGCCCAGAGGAAGGAAGCGCAACAGGCCGAGAAGGCGGCCACGCCCGTCGATCCGGCCGCCGCCGCCAGGCGTGAAGCGCAGCGCTGGACGCGCATCGAGGGCGCCGCGCGGGACCTCCAGCGCTTCCTGGCCGACCAGCTCGCGCGCGGCCTGGCCTCGCTCGACGCGAACACGCTCAAGACCTGGGCCACGCTGTCGGCACGCATGGTCGATGCGCAGGCACCCGGCCTGGGCGCGCGCCTGCAGGAGGTCGCCGCGGGCGTGCGCCAGGGCGAGCACTGGCCCGAGCGCACCTTGCAGGGCCTGGGCCTGCTGCAGCTCGCGTGCGACGCGTTCGCGCGCCGCGAATCGCTCTCGCCGGCGCAGCAGGCTGACCTGCGCACGCTGGCCGGCTGGCCGCACGACCAGGCCGAGGTGACTGCCGGCGGCGAGCGCATGGC
Organism: Burkholderiaceae bacterium; assembly: GCA_036569025.1. Lineage (GTDB taxonomy): Bacteria > Pseudomonadota > Gammaproteobacteria > Burkholderiales > Burkholderiaceae_C > Scleromatobacter. The sequence continues at coordinate 2,561 of DATCRO010000445.1, read as the reverse complement.
CGATCGCTGGCTGGTCCTGGGCGTGGCCACCGAGGAACGGCCCAACAAGCTCACGGAGCGCCGCGTCTGGCTGCACGGCACGGGCACGGGCCGCGCGGCCTGGCTGCTCGACCACGCCTTCGCGGGCCGTGGCTTCGAGCAGGCGTGGATGCCCGGCACGGTGGTCGACGCGACGATGGCGTATTTCCCCGGCGCCGGCCCGCTGCGCGCGCTCGCCGTCGAGCGCGGCCGGTCCGTCGAGGCGCGCGACGCGGGCTCGCTGGTCGAGTCCGCGGCGCAGGCGGCCGCGTCCGACCCGTGGGGCGTGGTTGCCGCGCGCGTCGCGGCCAATCCGTGGACGACCTTGCACCCGCTGTTGCTGCGCGACGCCGTCGTCGCCGTGAGCGATGGCCAGGCCTGGATGCACCAGGCCGGCGCGGCGTGGCCGGTGCAAGCGTCGTCCGGCGAGCTGTGGCTGCTGCTGGCCTGCACGGGCGGCGCGCCGGTGACGCTGGCGGCCGAATGGGACGGCACCGGCATGCGGCCGTTGACCGCATGGAGCGAAGGCGGCCATCTGGCCTGGATCAAGGAGGCCGCGTGACGCAGGACGTCGGCGCCTGGTCGCCTCTGCTGCCCGTGGCCATGGTCGGCACGGATCGCCACACGGCGCCGATGCCGCGCTGGCCCGGCGCCATCGGCGACGCGATCGCGGCGCTTGGCGAACCCGCGGCCGGCCAAGCCGCCACGGGCGTCCTGCGCGCCGCCGCCATCCTCGCGGTGTGCGGTGCGGCCGGGGCACGGCCGGGGCCGAGCCCGCAGGCGCCGGGCGTGCCGGCCGGACGCGAGAGCACGCCGGCCGTGGACGATCCCGAACTGCTGCGAAGCCTCGGCTGGACGATGGTCGACGGGCCCGAGCGCCTGAAGCAGGCGTTCTGCCTGCGCCTCGGGCAGGCCGGCCTGCGGCTGCCGCCCGTCCTGCTGACCGTGGCGCTGGAACAGGCGCGCCAGTCGCTGGCGATGCGGCCGCTGGTGCAGCCCCTCCTGGGCGAGCGCGGCGTCTGGCTCGCCCGCCAGCGCGACGACTGGCGTTTCGCCGCCGGCGTGGCGGCGGCCGAGGACGACGATCCGCGCCAATGGGACGAAGGCACGCTCGAACAGCGCCGCGCCTTCCTCGCGGCGGAGCGGGCGCGCGACCCGCGGGCGGCGCGCGAACGCCTCGCCGCCGCGTTGCCCGAGCTGCCGGCCAAGGAGCGCGCGGAGCTGGCGCGCGGCCTGGCGGACGGCCTGTCGATGGACGACGAACCGCTGCTCGAACAGCTGCGCAACGACCGCGGCCAGGACGTGCGCGCCGTGGCGCTGGACCTGCTGCTGCGCCTGCCCGCCGCGGCACACCCGCGCCGCGCCGCGGCCCGCGTCGCGGCGCTGATGGCGCGCGGTGGCCTGCTCACCGGACGGCGCTGGAACATCGAACCGCCGTCCGAGGCCGGCACCGACTGGCGGGCCGACCAGGTCGACCCGGACGTCCCCAAGGGCGCGATGGGTCAGCGCGCGTGGTGGCTCTACCAACTGGTGCGCCAGGTGCCGCTCGGGTGGTGGACGATGCATACGGGCTTGTCGCCGCGCGAGCTGTCGGCCTGGGCGCAGGCCGGCGACTGGGGCGAGCCGCTCTGGCGCGGCTGGCGCGACGTGCTGCGCCGCGCGCCCGACCAGGCCTGGGCCGAGCTGCTGCTGGACGCCAAGGGACCGGCCGGCTACGGCGGAGGATCGATCCAGGGCGATCGCGAACTCGCGCTCGGCCAGGTCTGCGCCGAGGCGCGCGAGCGCTGGGTCGTGCAGCAGCTGGCCACATCGGACGAGCCGCTGTCCGCGACGCTCTGGACGGTCATGGCGCGCTGCGCGCCGGGCGAGAGCATCTCGCGCAACCTGGCCGCCCCCATCGTGCAGCGCGTGCGGCGCACGCTGGCGCTGGACACGACCGTGGCGCCGGGTACGCACAACGCCAACGTCCTCGAGCAGGAACACGTCGGCCGCGCCCTGCCGGACCTGTGCTGCACGCTCCCCCTGCCCGCGCTCGCCGACTTCGACGACTGGGCGGCCTCGCCCAGCCAGTCCCCCGCCCTCGCCCGCGCCCGCCACGCGGGCCGCCAGATCATCCAGGCGCGCCGCGTCCTGGCCTCCCGCCTTCCCTGAAGCCTCCCGCCATGACCACTGCCCTGAACGCCACGCTCCGCCAGCATGCCGAGACCCAGTTCGCCGAGGAACTGGCCGAACTGCGCCGCCAGGACAACCGTGCGCGGCCCGCCAACTGGACGCTGTCGCCGTGGGCCGTCGTGCGCTACCTCATGGGCGGGCGGCTGGACAACGGCTTCGAGGTCAGCGCCAAGTACATCGGCGACGCGCGGCTCATGGAGATCGCCGTCGCCACGCTGGCCACCGACCGCGCGCTGCTGCTGTACGGCGTGCCGGGCACCGCGAAGTCCTGGGTCTCGGAGCACCTGGCCGCGGCCATCAGCGGTGACTCGACGCTGCTGATCCAGGGCACGGCGGGCACGGGCGAGGAGCAGTTGCGCTACGGCTGGAAC
>DATCRO010000444.1:0-2898 GCA_036569025.1 Burkholderiaceae bacterium | reverse complement strand
CCCGCCACGATCATCGCCACCGCCACCAGCAGCAGGCCGACCCACAGCAGGATCGCCCGCCAGCGCGGCGCCCGGTCGACCGCAGCGGGCTTGCGGATCCTGACGCGGGGCTTCTTCGATCTCTCGCGCGACAGCGCCCAGCTCGATTCCAGCCCCTGCGGCGCCGCGGGCGGCGCCGGCACGCGCGGCGAGCCGTCGTCGTGCAGCATGAGGACGGTCTGCTCGTCGTCGTCATGCCGCGGCGCGGAGGCCGGCGACCTGCTGAAGAACGACGGGCGGGCCGGCGTCGGGGCCGGCGGGATCTCCTGGAGCGGCGCAGGAATGGTCGGGGCGCGGAGCTGGGCGGGTGCGGTGGTGGCCCATTCGCGTTCGGGGGTCGGCGGCGGAGGAATCCGGTCTCCCGCGGCGGACAGCTTGATGCCGCAGCTCCTGCAGAAATTCGCGCCGTCACGGTTCTCCGTGCTGCAGACCGGACAGATCGAGGCCATGGATTGCTTGCTGACTACTTCTTGTTTTTCGGGGGTCTTGGACGGCGGTGGCTGGCCCGCATCCGCAGGATCGATCCGGCGGCAGGCGGGAGAGGAAGCTTCCTGCTCAGGTCACCGCGACGCGCTTGGAACGGTGCGCCATGCGCTTGGCGATCACGCCGCCCAGCGCCATCGCGATCTCCAGCGCCATGTTGGGCTGGCGGTTGCCCAGTTCGCCGAAGCGGATCGCCGTGAGCCGCCAGACTCGGCCCGCGCCGGTGACCACCACGTTGGCCGAATGCGGCTGCCGCGAGAAGAACGAACCTTCGCCGACCACCGACCCCGCGGTGAGCACGGCCAGCTTCATCTGTTCCTTGCTGCTGACGCGGTGCACGCTGATGGCGCCGCTCTCGACGAAGAACACCGAGCGGTCGGGCGTGCCCTGTTCGATCAGCACGTCGCCGACGCCGGTGTCGATCGGCTGCAGGTAACCCGCCAGCGTTTCCCATTGCTGGACGCTGAACGTCAACGCGAACGCGTCGGTGTTGATGTTCTCCGCGATGGCGCGGCTCAGGTTCTGGATGGACATGTGTTTCTCGGCCCCCGCATGTGGGCTGAAGTATCCGCCATGGCCATGTTATTTCGCTACAACTGTTTACGTTTTTTGGAGGTCGGCCGCCGCCGTCTGTGGCTATTTGCCAATGCAGAAGCGCGAAAAGATGACGCCCAGCAGGTCGTCCGCGCCGAACTCGCCGGTGATCTCGTTCAGGGCGTTCTGCGCCAGGCGCAGCTCCTCGGCCAGCAGGTCGAGCAGTTGCGCCTGCGCCGCGAGGTGGTCGGCGGCCAGCGCCAGGTGCGTCTCGACCCGCGCCAGCGCCTGCACGTGGCGCGCACGCGCGAGGTACACGCCCTCGGGCACGGCCTGCCATCCCGCCATGGCCAGCAGCTGCTCGCGCAGGGCCTCGATGCCCAGGCCGGTCTTGGCGGAGAGGGCGATGCCCTGCGCCGGCCGGGTGTCCGGCGCTGCGTCCTGCTTGTTCCAGACGTCGAGCACCGGCACGCTCGCGGGCAGCTTGCGCTGAAGGCCGGCCAGGATCTCCGCGTCGGCGGCGGCGTAGTCGGGCTGGTCCGCGCGCGTCAGGTCGTGCAGGAACAGCACCGCATCGGCGCTCTCGATCTGCCCCCAGGCGCGCGCCACGCCGATCTGCTCGACCTCGTCGCTGCTCTCGCGCAGGCCGGCGGTGTCGGCCACGTGCAGCGGCACGCCGTGGATCTGGATGGTCTGCGAGACGACGTCGCGCGTCGTGCCCGCCACCGCGCTCACGATGGCCAGCTCCGCCCCGGCCAGCGCATTGAGCAGCGAGCTCTTGCCCGCATTGGGCTGTCCCGCGATCACGACCTTGATGCCCTCGCGCAGCAGGGCGCCCTGGCGCGCGCGCTGCTGCACGGCGGCCAGCTGCGACTGCAGCTTCGCCAGCTGCCCGGCCGCGTCGGCCTTCTGCAGGAAGTCGATTTCCTCCTCGGGAAAGTCGAGCGTGGCCTCCACCAGCATGCGCAGGTGGATCAGCGCGTCGCGCAGCGTATGGATCTCGCGCGAGAAGGCGCCCGACAGCGATCGCCCGGCGCTGCGCGCGGCCGCCTCGGTGCTGGCGTCGATCAGGTCGGCGATGGCCTCGGCCTGCGCCAGGTCGATCTTGCCGTTGAGAAAGGCGCGCTGGCTGAATTCGCCGGGCTCCGCCACGCGCAGGCCGGGCAGGCGGGGGCGGCCGGTGACCGGGTCGGGCTCGGCCGCCGCCTCCAGGCAGCGCGCCAGCAACAGCTGCAGCACCACCGATCCGCCGTGGGCCTGCAGTTCGAGCACGTCTTCGCCCGTGAAGGAGTGCGGTGAGGGAAAGTGGATGGCCAGGCCGTGGTCGACGGGCTCGCCCTCGGCGTCGCGGAACGGCAGGTAGGTGGCCTCGCGCGGCTTGAGCGCGCGGCCGCAGATCGCGTCGACCAGCGGCGCCAGCCTCGCGCCCGACACGCGCACGATGCCGACCGCGCCGCGCCCCGAGGCGGTGGCGATGGCGACGATGGGATCGGAGGTGCGGGCGAGCATGGTGGTGCGGATTCTTTCAGCAAAAAGGGCCGCTGACGCGGCCCTTCGAAGGATGGCTGGAGTGCCGTGCGGCTACTGCCGCCGTCACTTGGTGCCGAGCACGCCCAGCCGCTTGTTGATGAACCACTGCTGCGCGATCGACAGCACGTTGTTCGTGATCCAGTACAGCACCAGGCCGGCCGGGAAGAAGATGAACATCACGCTGAACGCGAGCGGCATGATCCACATCAGCTTGGCCTGCATCGGATCGGGCGGCGTCGGGTTGAGCCAGGTCTGGAAGAGCGACGTGGCCGTCATCACGATCGGCAGGATGTACCAGGGGTCGGGTGCCGA
>DATCRO010000443.1:0-6873 GCA_036569025.1 Burkholderiaceae bacterium | reverse complement strand
GCGGCCGGGCTCGAGGCTTTCGTGCCTGTCCGTGCCGTTGACGCTGACCCGCATCGTCCGGCACCAGGCGGGGTGGCGCAGCCGCAGCGTGAAGCGGGTCGGCGCGTCGGAATTCACGACGATGCGCGATCCGGCGCTCTCGGGAAAGGCAGTGACCTGCCGGATGCGCAGGCGCCGCTCGCGCCATGCCAGCTCGGATGCGACGAACTGGTTCAGATGGAGCACGTCGCCGTCGCGGAACCAGATCGAGTCGCCGTACTTGGCATGGCTTTCCATGCCCGTGCCGGTGCAGCACCAGAACGAATGCTCCGGCGTGCAATACAGCTTGGGGTATCCGGGCCGAAGCGGCTGGAAGTAGGTGACCATGCCGGTGTCCGGATCCTGCGACGCGAGGATGCCGTTGACCAGCGCGCGTTCGTACCAGTCCGCATACGCCGGCTGCGGGTCGCGCAGCAGCAGGGCGCGCGTCAACTTCAGCATGTTGTACGTGCCGCAGGTCTCCATCGTCTTCGCCGAGCCGAGGTGCTGACGTACTTGGGCGGCGGGAAAGAAGTGCTCCCCGTCCCCGTGGCCGCCGGTGGCGAAGGCTCGCGCGCCGGCCACGCGGCCCCAGAAGTAGCTTGCCGCACGGCCGTAGCGCGGCTCGCCCGTCAGTTCGTTCAGGCGCGCGAAGCCCACCACCTTCGGGATCTGCGTGTTCGCATGCAGGTCGTCCAGGGTGTCACGGCCTTCTGCGAGCGGGCGGAGCAAGGCCTCATGGCAGAAGCGCCTGGCCAAGGCCAGCCAGCGTTCGTCGCCGGTCAGCGCATGCAGGTCCGCAAGCACCTCGTTCATGCCGCCATGCTCGACGTCGAGCAGTTGCTGGAAGCGTTGATCGTCGCAACCGCGGGCGGCGTCCTGCACCCATAGCGCGAGACCGCGCAACACGGCCAGCGCGTCCGCGCTGCCGCCATGCACGTGCGCATCGCGCAGGCCGGCCATGACCTTGTGCATCGTGTACCAGGGAACCCCGGTGACCGGCCTGCCGGCCAGGCCGTTGCGCAGCTGGACATCGCCGTCCGGGAAGGCGCACACGAGGCCGTTGCCCGCCGCCTGCTGGCACGCCAGCAACTCGCCGACGATGTAGTCCACGCGACGACGGAAGGCGGGTTCGCCGGTGGCGGCGCCCATCATCGCGCAGGCGCTGAGGTAGTGGCCCAGCGTGTGGCCGTGGCAGCGGATGTCGACCCAGGGTTCCTGCGATTCCCATCCCCCGTACACCGGTGCCTTCGGGGGCAGTCCTGCGTTGACGCGGAAGTTGTGCAGCAGGCGGTCGCTGTCCAGCGACATCAGGTAGCGACCGGCCAGCACCTGCGCACGACGCCAGGGGCCGTCGAGCAGCCGCACGTCCCGCAGCGGGAATGGCTGCAGCACGCCGGCCTGCACGGACGCCCGCGCCGGTTCTGCCAGCGCCGCACCGCCCACGCAGGACAAGGCCGCAAGCGAGCGCAGGACAGCGCGACGGCTCGCCTGCGTCATGCCGGCGCTCCGCCAGGCAGGGCCCCGACGCGACGTGCCGCCGCGCACGTGATCGCCGCCAAGGCAAGGAACGCGGTCTGCGTCGACCGCGGGATCATCCGTCTCACGAACTTGTCTCCGTGTGAGTCTTCATGCGGCGGTCGCCTGGATGGCCACTCTTTCCGCCCGTGTGCCGTGCAGCCCTGTCCTCTCGGTGGCGCGGAATGCTCAGCTGGTTCGTCGCTTCAAGGGACCGGCTCGAGGATCACGGCGGCGCCGCCGGCCGCGGCCAGCTCCAGTGCCAGCACGTCGCGCCGTGACACGATGAGCTCGCGCCGCGTCACGGCAGTCGGCGAGTCGCCGTCCTGCCAGAGGGTGGCGCGGTACTTGCCGGGCGGCAGGAAGCGCAGCGGCACGTGCTCCGCCCGCGCCTCGTCGGCGGCCATCGCTCCGACATACCAGGCGCGCCCCTGCCGCCGTGCCAGCACGATGTCGCGGCCGGGCTCGCCCTGGATGAAACGCGTTTCGTCCCACGAAGTCGGCACGCGACGGACGAAGTCGAAGCCCGCCGCGTCGCGATAGGCATCGGGATCGTCCGCGACCATCTGCAGCGGGCTGTCGTACACGACGTACATGGCCAGGACCTGGCCCCGCGTGGTCTGGGTCTGCGGCAGCACGGCACGGACCTGGAACGTCTGCGGCGTCGCGTTGCGGAAGCCCCCCGGGGTGTAGTCCATGGGACCCGCGAGCATGCGCGTGTAGGGCAGCATGAGGTTGTGTCGCGGCGTGACGCGCCGGTCCATCTTGTTCCACTCGGCCCCGAGCACGCCTTCCTGGGTGATGAAGTTGGGATACGTGCGCTGCAGCCCCGCCGGCACGTAGGCGCCATGCAGGTCAAGCAGCAGGTGGCGCTGCGCGGTGGCAGCGGCGGCGCGCTGGTAGAACGCCACCATCTCCTGGTCGTCCCGGTTCATGAAATCGACCTTGATGCCCTTGATGCCCCAGCGCGCGTAGGTGTCGAGCACCTCGTCCATGCGCGGCGCCAGGTGCTGCCAGTGCACCCAGAGCAGCAGGCCGACTCCCTTGTCCGCGGCATGACGCACCAACGCCGGCATGTCGATGCCGTCGGCGGCGCGCGCGATGTCGGTGGTGGGCCTCGCCTCGCAGCACGGGCCGGCACCCCAGGACCAGCCGGCGTCGATGAGGTAGTAGGGAAAGCCGGACTCGGCCGCGAAGTCGATGAAGCGCTGGTAGGTCGCCATGTCGGGCTTGACGCCCTCCAGCGGTCCGGACCACCAATCCCACGCTGCCTTGCCCGGCTTGACCCAGGCGAAATCGCCTTGCGGCGCCGGATTGAGGTTGCCGATCAGCGGCGACTCGATCAGGTCCCCGGCGCGATCGGCCATCATGACGACGCGCCAGGCCGTCGTGAGTCCGCTGGCCGAGACGACCGCCGGGCCCTGGCGACCCGGCACGGTCGACAGGTGAACGCGCAGCGCAGCGCCGTCCCGCCACAACGAAGCGCCGGTGTAGTCCTGCAGCTGCGCCTGCGTGATGGCGTAGTGCGTGCGGCCGGACGGCGTCGCGCAGGCCAGCGGCACGTCGTAGGCCACGCCCTCCTTCAGCTGCGAGAGGTGCAGGCGCTCGAACGACGCCTCGTGCGCGCCGTCCACGGGCGCAGCCAGGCAGGACGGGTCGCCCGCGAGTGCGAATGCGGTCCGCTCGCCACGCAGGTTCACGGGGCCCGGCCCATCGAGCCTGTAGCGAAAGGCGACACCCTCGTCATAGACCCGCGCATCGATGAGGATGCGCCGGCCGCCGCCCGCTTCGCGGAAGGCGAACGTCGCACCGCGGTAGTGATCACGCGCGACGGCCGCCTTGGTCGCGGTCAGCGGGATCACTTGATCGACGGCCACGTCCGAACGCGATTCGAGCTTCAGCGCGCCGAGAGCCGGTTCGCCATCCAGGTCCAGCCCGAGGGGCGAGGCGGCGATCACCGTCTCGCCGCGGCGCGTGACACTGAACGTCGTGCCGTCGTCGGCGACCAGCAAGGCGGCTCGGCCGTCCGGCGAGGCGACCGTCAAGTTCGCACCGTGCGCAGTCGTCGCGCCGAGTGCCCAGAAGACGCAGGCGATCAGGAGCGAGGGCTTGTCCATCATCGGGGTCCGGCGTCCGTTCATGCGGCCTACAGCGCCGGCGTGATGCGGAGCATGATCACGCCATGCGCGGCCACCGTGCCGCCATAGTCGCCGTGCACGCGCCTGGTCACCTTCTTGCTCCACAGGTCCTTCACGTCGGCACGCAGTCCGGCAGGCAGGTTCAGCAGCGCCCAGTCCACCGTCATGCCGGCCGGCGCAGCGCCGCGGTTGAACAGCACCACGGCCAGGTCCCCGCCCTTCAATGGCCGGGCCCAGATCTCCAGGTCGCCCTGCTTCCAGATGCGCCGTGCCTGCATGCCGAGCACGTCCTGGTCCACGGCGATGACATCCGCGTTGGTGAGGATCCGATGCGTATCGGCGCTCATCGCGGGCAGGTCGTTGCCGGCGATCAGCGGCGCGGCCAGCATCGCCCAGAGGGAGAAGTGCGACTCGTACTCGGTGCTCGTCATGCCGCCGTTTCCGACCTCCAGCATGTCCGGATCGTTCCAGGCATTGGGCCCGGAGTCGCGCCAGCGTTCCACCTGGAAGTCGAGGATGTCGGTCATTCCGTGCGACCAGTCCTTCGTGCCCTTCCAGCCGTCGAAGATGTCGCCCGTGGTACGCCAGAGGTGGCCGATGGGCGCCGCCCAGCGCTCGGGGTGGTTGTTGCCCCACTCGCAGATCGACAGCACGATGTCGCGCCCCGATTCGCGCAGCGCCTTGGCCATGATGGTGTACGCCGCCTCGGCGTCGCGAGTCCCGGTGTAGCACCAGTCGTACTTGAGGTAGTCGACGCCCCACTTCGCGTACTGGCGCGCGTCCTGGAACTCATGGCCCGCGCTGCCCGGCCGGCCGCCGCAGGTGAGCGCGCCGGCGTCCGAGTAGATGCCGAACTTCAGGCCCTTGGCGTGCAGGTCGTCCGCCAGGGCTTTGATGCCGCTGGGGAAGCGCTCGGGATCGGCGACGATGTCGCCGTTCTCGTCGCGGCTCTTCTGCCAGCAGTCGTCGATGATGATGTACTGGTAGCCGGCCGCCTTCATGCCCGAGGCCACCATGGCGTCGGCCTGCTTCCGGACCAGCGCTTCGTTGATGTCGCAGGCGAACTTGTTCCACGAGTTCCAGCCCATCGGCGGCGTGGGCGCGAGCAGCGGCTTGGGCGCATCGAGCTTCAGGGTCTCGTGCGCGAACGAGGAGGCCGTGACGGCGAAGAGCCCGGCGACCAGGACGGCAAGCGTGCGCCGGCATGATTCGCGAAGGACGGTGCCGGCGCGGCCAAGGGCGGCGACGAGCTGGAGCATGAGACGGTGATCGACCACGGGTACGTTTCCTGGCGCTGATTTGGCGCTAAATCATGTGGCTCGCATAATAGTTCGGTCACCGAATAAATGACTCAAGGAAAACACCTACCGCCTCGCGACGACCGCGCGGGCGCGCCGCATTCAGGCGATGGTCGGCCGGCTCGCGGGCGCGCGTACCAGCGTCGCGCCCGTGATGAGTTCCGTGGGCAGGACGATGTTGGCGGGCCCCGGATCGGGCTCGCCCTGGCGAAGCGCTTCGATGCGTCGCACCAGCACCTCGACGGCCAGGCGGCCCATCTCGTGCAACGGCTGGCGGACCGTCGTCAATTGCACCGCGCGTGCCATCAAGTTGTGGTCGTAGCCGGCGACGGAGATGTCCTCCGGCACGCGCAGGCCACGGGCCCGCAGCGCCTCGACGCAGCCGATGGCCACCGCGTCGTTGAAGCCGAACACCGCATCCGGGTACGCGCGGCCGCGGCGCCGCGCCAGCCACTGCTGCATCGCCTCGCGCCCGCCGTCGACGCTGATCGGCGCCCGGACGACGTGGCCGGCTGCCGGCTTCAGGCCGGCGGCGGCGTGGGCCCGCTGGTAGCCTTCGATGCGGCGATCCGCTCCCGCCATGCCTGCCGGTCCGGCGACGTGCAGGATGCGGCGATGGCCCATGGCGATCATGTGGCGGACCAGTTCGTACGCACCCGCCTCGTCGTCCGACTCGATGTTCGACATCCCGCTCACCAAGGGGTCGGCGTGCACCGACACCAGCGGGGTGTGCTGCGGCCACCATGCCAGGTGGTCGCCCTTCAGGCGCGGACCGAGCAGGATCAGCCCGTCGACACGCCCGTCGCAGAAGGCAGGGATGCGCGTCGCTGCCTCGGTCCAGTCGCCGAGCGTGAACACGGCGGCCGTCTGCCCGGCCATGGCGGCGCCCTGGATGACGCCGCTGAACACCTCGAGGAAGTAGAGATTCGGTTCCTCGCCGAGGAAATTGGCGACGAAGCCGATCGCGTTGGTGCGCTGGCTCGCGAGCGCGCGCGCCGTGGCATTGGGCCGGTACCGCAGCCGCTGGGCCGCCGCCAGCACGCGCTCGCGCGTCTCGGCCGACACCCGGGCCGAACCGCGGCGCCCCCCGTTGAGCGCGGACGACGCCGCCATTTCCGACACGCCCGCGGCTCGCGCGACGTCGACCAACGTCGGCGCATTCCCGCCACGCCGGGTCTTCGGCTTGGGCGCGGACGGTGATTTCGGCTTTGAGGTGGCCACGAGGCTGGGTCTCGGTGCTGCTGTAGGACATTGCAACGCGGGGCACTGTAGCACCTGCGTCGCGATTCACTTCGCCATGACCCGCCACGGCGGTCGAGCGGCCGCCGGCGCAGACATCCGATGGCTCACGGCAGCCGCCCGTCCGCCCGCGCGATGATCATCGTTGCCGCAGCAACCCGAGCCGGTACGGCAGGTGGTCGTAGGCCGCGGTCGAAGTCGGGTCGACGCCCTGATAGAGGTACTGCATGTTGCAAGCGTCGATCGCCAGGGTTTCGTCGTAGCCGGCGCGGATCATCTCGCCGTGGCTGATGTCGCGGGTCCAGGCGGCGCCGTCGAACGAGACGTTGGCCTGGCCCGCGAACGGCGCAGACTGCTGGTCCGCCAGGGGCGTCCACGGGCCGTCCAGGCTGGCCGCCGTCCACGAGCGGAAATAGCGCGGGCCGTAGGCCTCGACCAGCAGGAGGTACTTGCCGCTGCCTTGCACCTTGTACACGTTGCTGGCTTCGAACAACCGGCCCGGCATGGGGTCGGACATCACCGTCTCGTAGCCGGAGAAGTTGGGGAAATTGTCGATCGACGTCTTCGAGCGATAGAGCTTCCCGTCGTCGGCCGAGAAGAAGAGGTGGCAGTTCGCGCTGTCGCAGATGACCCAGTAGTCGATCGCGTTGGGCGGCCCGCCG
>DATCRO010000442.1:0-2056 GCA_036569025.1 Burkholderiaceae bacterium | reverse complement strand
CGCGCAGGCGCGCCGGCGCGACGATGCGGGCCGGTTCGCCGTTGCGGCCGGGATCGACCACGTACGCGGCGCCCGACTCGAAGAAGCGCGTGGCGTTCACGCGGCGCTCGATGGCGCTGTCGAAGTCCGCCAGGTCGAAGGCGATGTACAGCGCGCCGACGATGCGGTCCTGCAGGTCGCGCACGGGCTGCACGCGCTGCTCGAACGAGCGCCCGAGCAACTGGCCGCGGCCGGCCCAGGTCTGGCCCTTCTGCAACGCGGCGTACGCCGGATGCCCTGGCCCGATCGCCCAGCCGAGCGAGCGCTCGCCCCTGGCATCGACCAGCGAGGTGCTGATCGCCATGAAGCGCCCGCCCTGCGCCATCAGCACCGCGGCCTCCCCGCCGGTGAACTCCTTGAACTTGTCGCACGGGCCGTGGCGCTCGTTGAGCGGGATGCCCAGCTGGCTGAGCTTGCCCGCCGCCTCGTCGAGGGCGAAGTTGCGGCCGAACTGGTCCGCGAACACCTTGGCGAAGCGCTCGACGAGCAGGCGCGCGGTCTGGTCGTGCGTGTCCAGCGAATCAGCGACGGAGGCCACCCGTGCGTCCATCCACGCCAGGGTGCGCTCCTGCGCCTGGGCCATGAGCATCGCCGTCATCACGGCGCAGATGCAGCCGAGGACGCAGAGCAGCGCGGCCCCGCCGAACAGCGCGACGGAGCGGGCCAGGGACGTGGGCTGCGCCGGGTCTGCAGCGGGCAAGGGCTCGGGGGACTGGGTCATGAGTCGTCTCCGTCAGATGTGATTGATTGCCACGTTGATGCGAATTTTCTTGTTGTGATCTTCTTTGATTGATTTATTATCTCCACGTCTCATCGGCTGTATCGCAGTAAAAAGACCGTCATCTGCCACCAGATGATCGCTTTACATCATGAGGCTTATCAATTCAATCTATCAATTCCATCATCTGGAGACACCATGACGACGTCCTTGCGACCCCTTTCCGTCCTGACCCTGGCACTCGCCGCGGCGGGCGCTGCCCACGCCGCCGAGCCCGCGGTCGACATCTATGGCTTCGTCGACGTCGCCGTCGGCAAGGAGACGGGCCAGGGGGGCACCCACATGCTCGACGACGCCGGCAGCCGCCTCGGCTTCAAGGGCGAGCAGGATGTCGGCCACGGCCTGACCGCCTCGTTCCAGATCGAGGCCCGCTTCACGCCGCAGACCGGCGAGGAATCCAAGCCGTTCTGGAAGGGCGGCGCGTACGGCGCGCTCGCCGGCAGCTTCGGCAAGGTCATCGCCGGCCGCTGGTGGTCGCAGGCCTTCCTGAAGTCGCAGTTCGCGGCCGACCCGTTCGGCGAGGCCACCGTCGGCCTGAACTACGGCACGGTCGGTTGCGGCGGCGGCAGCTGCGTCGGCGCGTTCTGGGTCGACAACAGCGTCTCCTACGAGAACAGCTTCGGCCCGGTGTCGGTGGGCGTGCAGATGGCCGAGAAGCCGGCCCCCGGCGACAAGAACCCCGTCAACGGCGGCGTCAGCTACGCGCAGGGCGGGCTGTACGTCGGCCTGGGCTACGAGAAGTCCGGCGTGGACGACTCGTCGTGGAGCAGCGCCACCGTCAACTACGACTTCGGCGCCGTCAAGCTGTACTCGGGCTACGGCACGGGCAAGGACAACGCGGGCGCCAGCCACCGCAACGCGATCGTCGGCTTCGACGTGCCCGTCGGCGACGGCCACGTCATCGGCGCCTTCGACCAGCACCGCGTCTCGAGCGTGACCGTCACGTCCAAGGCGGCGCTGGGCTACCAGTACAGCCTCAACAAGAACGCCAAGCTGTTCGCCACGGTGGCCAATGATTCCAAGGCGGCCTCGGACAAGACCGGCTACGACGTCGGGATGATCTACAGCTGGTGAGCCAGGACGAGGCGCCCCGGGGACGGGGCGCCTCCGGCGACATCCCACCGGCGATGGCGCCCGCGCGTCACGCGCCCCCCCGCGCGCCGGGCGCACCCGTGCGCCCCCGCTCGCGTCCCGCGCGCGAGGCGCGTCGCGTGCGCCGCGCATCCGGCTCCGCCCGCC
>DATCRO010000441.1:0-7426 GCA_036569025.1 Burkholderiaceae bacterium | reverse complement strand
CCAGCAGCGGCAGCTTGCCGTTCTCGTCGGTGTACACGCCCACGCCGAGGTTGACCTTGGCCGGGTTGGTGTCGGCGTTGAACTGCTCGTTCAGGCCGAGGATGGGGTCACGCGGGGCGAGTTCGACGGAGGCAAACAGCGACATGGAGTCTGGTTCCTGGAATGGGCTTGAAAAGCCCGGAAGATGGCGGCAGATGGAAGGGTTGCGCGGGTGTCAGGAGCTTTGTCTGCCACGTTGCGCTACGCTGTCGGATTGGCCGTCGCCGGATCGCGACTGGACGCACCACCACCGGCAGCGTCTCGATTTTAGGCCAAGAGCCAGGGATAACCCGATGCCGATTGATTCTGACGTGATGCCGCAGGAGCCTACCGCCGCCGGCTACTCGCATGCCGCGCCCGTGGCCGCGCCCGGCGCCGAGCCGCCCCAGGGCGAGTTCGTCTCCTTTCCCGATTCGCCGTTCCAGCTGTTCCAGCCGTACCCGCCGGCGGGCGACCAGCCGCAGGCCATCGACAAGCTCGTCGAAGGCGTCAACGACGGCGAGGTGTTCCAGACCTTGCTGGGCGTGACCGGCTCCGGCAAGACCTTCACCATGGCCAACGTCATCGCCAGCGAGGCACGGCCGGCGCTCGTGCTGGCGCCCAACAAGACGCTGGCGGCGCAGCTGTACAGCGAGTTCCGGGAGTTCTTCCCGAAGAACGCGGTCGAGTACTTCGTCAGCTACTACGACTACTACCAGCCCGAGGCCTACGTCCCGCAGCGCGACCTGTTCATCGAGAAGGACTCGTCGATCAACGAGCACATCGAGCAGATGCGGCTGTCGGCCACCAAGAGCGTGCTGGAGCGGCGCGACACCATCATCGTGGCGAGCGTGTCGGCCATCTACGGCATCGGCAAGCCCGAGGACTACACGCAGATGCGCTTCATCCTGCGCAACGGCGACAAGCTCGGCCAGCGCGACGTCATCGCGCAGCTGATCCGCATGCAGTACACGCGCAACGAGACCGAGTTCTCGCGCGGCACGTTCCGCGTGCGTGGCGACACGATCGACGTGTTCCCGGCGGAGCACTCCGAGCTCGCCGTGCGCATCGAGCTGTTCGACGACGAGGTCGAGTCGCTGCAGCTGCTGGATCCGCTCACCGGCCAGATCCGCCAGAAGGTCCCGCGCTTCACGATCTATCCGTCCAGCCACTACGTGACGCCGCGCGAGCGCATCGTCACGGCGATCGACACGATCAAGGAAGAGCTGCGCTGGCGCCTGGACGAGCTGGTCAGGAACAACAAGCTCGTGGAGGCGCAGCGCCTGGAACAGCGCACGCGCTTCGACCTGGAGATGCTGCAGGAGGTCGGCCACTGCAAGGGCATCGAGAACTACTCGCGCCACCTGTCGGGCGCCGCGCCGGGCGATCCGCCGCCCACGCTGGTGGACTACATGCCCAAGGACGCCATCATGTTCATCGACGAGAGCCACGTCATGATGGGCCAGATCGGCGCCATGTACAAAGGCGACCGCGGGCGCAAGGAGAACCTGGTCGAGTATGGTTTCCGGCTGCCGTCGGCGCTGGACAACCGCCCGCTGAAGTTCGAGGAGTTCGAACGCAAGATGCGCCAGTGCGTGTTCGTCACCGCCACGCCCGCCGACTACGAGAAGAACCACGCCGGCCAGGTGGTGGAGCAGCTGGTGCGGCCCACGGGCCTGATCGACCCGATCGTGCAGGTGCGTCCCGCCAGCACGCAGGTCGACGACGTGCTGCAGGAGATCCGCGAGCGCACGTCCGCCGGCGACCGCGTGCTGATCACCACGCTCACCAAGAAGATGGCCGAGCAGCTGACCGACTACCTCACCGAGAACGGCGTCAAGGTGCGCTACCTGCACTCGGACATCGACACGGTCGAGCGCGTGGAGATCCTGCGCGACCTGCGCATCGGCACCTTCGACGTGCTGGTGGGCATCAACCTGCTGCGCGAGGGCCTGGACATCCCGGAGGTCTCCCTCGTGGCCATCCTCGACGCCGACAAGGAAGGCTTCCTGCGCGCCGAGCGCAGCCTGATCCAGACCATCGGCCGCGCGGCGCGCAACGTCAACGGCCAGGCCATCCTGTACGCCGACAAGATGACCGACTCGATGCGCAAGGCCATCGACGAGACCGAGCGCCGGCGCGCCAGGCAGATCGCTCACAACACCGCCATGGGCATCGTGCCGCGCGGCATCCGCAAGACCATCCGCGACCTGATCGACGGCGTCGCGGCCGAGCGCTCGGGCAAGGACGACCTGAAGTTCGCGCAGCAGGCCGCCGAGGTCGAGGCGATGAGCGAGAAGGACCTGGGCAAGCGCATCAAGCTGCTGGAAAAGCAGATGCTCGAGCACGCGAAGAACCTCGAATTCGAGAAGGCGGCGCGCGTGCGCGACCAGCTCGCGCTGCTGCGCGAGCAGGCCTTCGGCGCCGCGGGGCACGACACCGCCGTCGCGGCCGCCGCGGGCACGACGCGCAAGTGAGCGGCCCGGCCCGCCGCTCCGGCGGGAGCGCGGCGGCCGGGGCGACCGCGAGGCAGCCATCGCCTCGCGGTGCACTTCGGCCAGATTTGAGGCGAGTTGAGCGCATCTATGCCAACTTCGTCACGGCTTGGGTCGTTCGCTCTTCCCGCGCGTACACATGCTGTTACGCCCCCTCCACAATCCGCCTGCCGTCGCGCTGCAGAGCGCGCCGGCGCCACCACCGCCCAGGGAGTGCGGTGCCGACAACCCTTCATGAAGTCAACCATGTCATTGACCAAGTACGTTGCCGCCGCCGTCGCGGCCCTGTCCTTTGCCGGCGCGGCGCATGCCGATGCCCTCTACACTTCTTCGGCCTACGGGTCGATCGCCAACACGCCCGACATCAACTGGTGCTCGTCGTGCGGCGGCCAGTACCAGGTGCTCAACCCGTTCAGCCTGTCGCAGTCCAGCGTCGTGACCGGCCTGGACATCGGCGCGACCGCCTGGTACGGCATGAACTGGAACCTGACCGTCCAGGTCTGGGACAGCACCCACACGAACGTGCTCGACACGGCGACCTTCGCCTCGGGCAGCTACACGACGAACGTCCTCAACGCGAACGTCAATGAGCTGACCTTCACGCTGCCGTCGTGGAACCTGGCCGCCGGCAACTACTACGTGAGCGTCGTCGATCCGACCGACTTCGCGATCGCCAGCTACAACAACACCGGCACCGACTTCCAGTACCAGATCGGTATCGGTCAGCACGACACGTCGGGCGCCTACGTGGTGAGCGGCGTCTCCGCCGTTCCGGAAGGCTCCGAGCTGTCGCTGATGCTGGGCGGCCTGGCGCTGGTCGGCACGGCCGTGCGTCGCCGCCGCCTGAAGGCCTGACCGGGCGCGCGTCCTCGCGCGACCAGGCCGCGCCGGTGCAAGCCGGCGCGGCCTTTTTCATGCGCCCGATAATCCACGCATGAAGCCCGCACCGGTCCGCGTCCTGATGGTTTGCTTGGGGAACATCTGCCGTTCCCCCACCGCTGAAGCGATGTTGCGCAAGAAGGCGCACGAGGCCGGGCTGGACGGCCGCATCGAGGTCGACTCCGCCGGCACGTCCGACTACCACGTCGACTCGCCCCCCGACCGCCGTGCCGTCGCCCACGGCGAACGCCGCGGCCTGCGGATGCAGCAGCTGCGCGGCCGCCAGGTGGAGCGGGGCGACTTCGACCGCTTCGACTGGATCCTGGCGATGGATGAGGACAACCTCGCCCACCTGGAGCGCCTGCGGCCCGCCGGCTCGCGCGCCAAGGTCGCGCTGCTGATGTCGTTCGCGCCGGACGCCGGCGCCCGCGAGGTGCCCGACCCGTACTGCGGCGGCGCCGACGGGTTCGAACACGTGCTGGAGCTGACCGCCGCGGCGGCCGACGGCTTCATCGCCTCCGTGCGTTCGAATTGAGCATTTGCGGTCGGGAAGACCGCTTTGCGCAGAATGGGCTTTCGGGCTGTTCCACCGGGCGTCAGGGGCAAAAGGCGCATGCTCTGCCGCGCTGCAACATTTCTGCGTCCCAAAGTCGACGGAATCGCTAGGCTTCTGGCATAATCGACTAAAACGCTCGGAATCAACCAAGGGTTATCACTGCTCTCCGACCTCTCATCGCCTCCCCGATGCGGACCGTAGCCGATTGCCCCCAACACCCCCAGGAGAGCACCCCATGCGTCTGACCACCAAAGGCCGATTCGCTGTCACGGCAATGATCGATCTGGCCCTCCGCTCCAGCAATGGTCCGGTCGCCCTCGCTGCCATCTCGCAGCGTCAGCAGATCTCGCTGTCGTACCTGGAACAGCTGTTCGGCAAGCTGCGCCGGCACGAGCTCGTCGAGAGCACGCGCGGCCCCGGCGGCGGCTACTCGCTCGGCCGCGGCGCCGAATCGATCACCGTCGCCGACATCATCGTCGCGGTCGACGAACCGATCGACGCCACGGGTTGCGCCGGCAAGGAGAACTGCATGGGCGACGACACCGGCCGTTGCATGACGCACGACCTGTGGGCCAGCCTGAACGTCAAGATGATCGAGTTCCTCGATTCGATCTCGCTCAAGAAGCTGGTCGACGAGCAGCTCGCCAAGGGCGTGTCCATCGAAGAGGTGCCGGTGCGCCGCGCGATCTCCTCGCAGCCGGTCGTCAAGCCGATCAAGGTCAACGCGCCGAACTCCGTGTTCGCGCTCGGCAACGCGTTCTCGAAGTAATTCTGTTCCTCGACTCATGACCCCGCATTTCCCGATCTACATGGACTACGGCGCGACGACGCCGGTCGACCCGCGCGTGGTCGATGCGATGATCCCCTGGCTGCGCGAGCACTTCGGCAACCCGTCCTCGCGCTCGCACGCGTGGGGCTGGGAGGCCGAGGAGGCCGTGGAGCGCGCGCGCGGCCAGGTCGCCGCGCTGATCGGGGCCGACCCGCGGGAGATCGTCTGGACGTCGGGCGCCACCGAGTCGAACAACCTCGCCATCAAGGGCGCGGCCAACTTCTACAGCACGCGCGGCAAGCACCTGATCACCGTCAAGACCGAGCACAAGGCCGTGCTCGACGTGATGCGCGAGCTGGAGCGCCAGGGCTTCGAGTGCACGTACCTCGACGTCGAGCCGAACGGCCTGCTGGACATCGAGAAGTTCAAGGCGGCGATCCGCCCGGACACGATCCTCGCCTCGGTCATGTTCGTGAACAACGAGATCGGCGTCATCCAGGACATCCCGGCGATCGGCGCGATCTGCCGCGAGCGCGGCATCATCTTCCACGTGGATGCGGCGCAGGCCACCGGCAAGGTCGACATCGACGTCGCCAAGCTGCCGGTCGACCTGATGAGCCTGGCCTCGCACAAGACCTACGGCCCCAAGGGCATCGGCGCGCTGTACGTGCGCCGCAAGCCGCGCGTGCGCCTGGAGGCGCAGATGCACGGCGGCGGCCACGAGCGCGGCATGCGCTCGGGCACGCTGCCCACGCACCAGTGCGTGGGCATGGGCGAGGCGTTCCGCATCGCCAGGGACGAGATGGGCGCCGAGCGTGAGCGCATCCGCGCGCTGCAACAGCGCCTGTACACGGGCCTGAAGGACATCGAGCAGGTGTTCGTCAACGGCGACCTGGAACGCCGCGTGCCGCACAACCTGAACCTGTCCTTCAACTACGTCGAGGGCGAGTCGCTCATCATGGGCGTCAAGGGCCTGGCGGTGTCGTCGGGCTCGGCCTGCACGTCCGCCAGCCTCGAGCCCAGCTACGTGCTGCGCGCCCTGGGCCGCAGCGACGAGCTGGCGCACTCGTCCCTGCGCATGACCATCGGCCGCTTCACCACCGAGGAAGAGATCGACTCCGCGGTGGCGATGCTCAAGGACACCGTCGCGCGCCTGCGCGAGCTGTCCCCGCTGTGGGACATGTACCGCGACGGCATCGACATCAGCGCGATCCAGTGGGCCGCCCACTGATCGCTTCCGACATAACCATTCGTTGAGGGTAGAAGAACATGGCATACAGCGACAAGGTCATCGACCACTACGAGAACCCGCGCAACGTGGGCGCGTTCGACAAGGGTGACGACACCGTCGGCACCGGCATGGTCGGCGCCCCGGCGTGCGGCGATGTGATGAAGCTGCAGATCAAGGTCAACCCGGCCACGGGCCTGATCGAGGACGCGCGCTTCAAGACCTACGGCTGCGGCTCGGCCATCGCCTCCTCGTCGCTGGTCACCGAATGGGTCAAGGGCAAGTCGCTGGACGAAGCCATGGCCATCCGCAACACGCAGATCGCCGAGGAGCTCGCGCTGCCCCCCGTCAAGATCCACTGCTCGATCCTGGCCGAGGACGCGATCAAGGCCGCGGTCAGCGACTACAAGGCCCGCCACGGCGCCGAGGCGCCGGCCGGCGAAGCTGCGCCGCTGAACGCCTGAGGCCCGCGACGATGGCGGTGACCCTGACCGAACGCGCTGCCAGGCACGTGACGCGCTACATCACCAAGCGCGGCCGCGGCGTCGGCGTGCGGCTCGGCGTGAAGACGACGGGCTGCTCCGGCCTGGCCTACAAGCTCGAGTACGCCGACGACGTGGCGCCGGAAGACCTCGTCTTCGAAGGCCACGGCGTCAAGGTGCTGGTCGACCCGAAGAGCCTGCCCTACATCGACGGCACGGAGCTCGACTTCGTGCGCGAAGGGCTCAACGAGGGCTTCAAGTTCCACAACCCGCGCGAAAAGGACAAGTGCGGCTGCGGCGAGTCGTTCCGCGTCTGACCTTGTTTCCCCTGGACGCCACGAAGGCGCGGCAGCTGCCCGCGCCTTTTTGTTGGCGAGAACCGTTTCCTCCCATGACCCTGGCCATCCGTCCCACGCCGCCCGAGCATCCGCAGGTGCAGGCGCTGATCGCCGAGCTCGACGCCTACCTGTCGACGATCTACCCGCCGGAAGAGAACTACCTGCTGGACCTGTCCGGCCTGCAGCAGCCCGGCGTCACCTTCCTCGGCGCCTGGATGGGCGAGACGCTGGTGGGCTGCGGCGCCGTGCGCGCGATGCCCGGCGAACCCGCCACCGACGGCCGGCCCTACGGCGAGGTCAAGCGCATGTTCGTGTCGCCGGCGCAGCGCGGCGCGCGCATCGGCGCCCGCATCCTGGAGCAGCTCGAGGCCGCCCTGAGGGCACAGGGCATCGACCGTGCGCTGATGGAGACGGGCGAGGAGCTCGTCCAGGCCGCGCGCATGTACCGCGCCGCCGGCTACGTCGAGCGCAGGGAGTTCGGCGAGTACCCGGACAACGGGTCGTCGCTGTTCCTGGAGAAGCGATGGACCACGGCCTGAGCCTACAGGCGAGCGACTTCGAGCTGTTCGGCCTGCCGGAACGCTTCGACGTCGACCTGGCCGCGCTCGACGCGAAGTGGAAGCAGCTGCAGGGCGCGGCGCACCCCGATCGCTTCGCCACC
>DATCRO010000440.1:0-3081 GCA_036569025.1 Burkholderiaceae bacterium | reverse complement strand
GCTTCGCGCAGTGCAAGGACAGCGCGACCTCCTCGATCAACGGCGCGATCTCGATCACGCTGGCCGGCACGCCGACCGCCACGCAGTTCACCGCCAGCGCGAACTTCCAGAACGTCGCGGTGGTGCAGGACGGCGTGACATCGACGATCGCCGGCACTGTCACGGTCTCGGAGAACGACACGGCACTCGACACGCTGACCACGCTGAGCGTGGGCAGCGGCGGCCTGACCGCGGCGACGGCCTCGTCCGGCTACAACGACTCGGTCTCGTTCGCATCGGGCTTCGTCATCCAGACCGACGAGGCGACCTCGGGTGCGAGCACCACGGTGTCGCTGTCCGGCACGATGACCGCGCAGTCGCTGGGCGGCAGCATCACGATCTCGACGCCGCAGGCGCTGGTGCAGCTGTCCTCGGACACCTATCCAAGCGCCGGCCAGGTCATCGTGACCGGCGCCTCGGGCAGCGCGGTGCGGGCCACGGTGCTGGACAACACCCAGGTCAAGGTGGACCTGGACGCCAACGGCGACGGCACGTACGAGAGCACGGCCACCATCGCCTGGACGTCGCTGATCGTCTGAGATCGACGCGGCGCCGGGCCGCGCGCCGCGCCCATCGCGGCCGCGGGCAGCGCCTTCATCACCAGCATCGCGCCGTCACCTCGATCCTGGCCAAGCCGCAGTCCGACAGCGCGTCGACGAAGGCGATCTTCTCGTGCGTGGGCACGAAGCGCTGCTCCATCTGCAGGCCGCCGCGCGGCGCGACCTCGTTGACGAGGATGCGGCTCATTCGATGACTCCATCCCGGCGCAGCTGCGCGATGCGCTCGGCCGACAGGCCGGCGTGCGCGAGCACCTCGTCGGTGTGCTGGCCCAGCCGCGGGGCCGCATGTCGCACGGCGCCGGGCGTGTCCGACAGCTTGGGCACGATGCCCGGCGCGGCGATGGTGCCACCGTTCATCGCGGGGATGCGCTCGATGTTGCCGCGCGCGGCGTAGTGCTCGTCGGCGGCGATCTCGGCGATGGTGTAGACGCGGCTCGCGGGCACGCCCGCGTCGCGCATCCGTGCGAGCACGTCGTCCAGCGGCAGTTGCGCCGTCCACGCGCCGATGGCGGCGTCGAGCTCGGCGGCTCGCGCGGAGCGGCCGTCGTTGGCGGCCAGCGCCGGATCGTCGGCGAGGTCCTTGCGGCCGATCATCAGCATCAGCCGCTTGAAGATGCTGTCGCCGTTGCCGGCGATCAGCACGGCCTGGCCGTCGGCGCAGGCGTAGGCGTTGGACGGCGTGATGCCCGGCAGCGCGCCGCCGGCGGGGCGACGGATCTCGCCGAACACGTCGTACTCGGGCAGCAGGCTTTCCGAAAGGTTGAACATCGCCTCGTACAGCGCGAGGTCGATGCGCTGGCCCTGCCCGCCGCGCGCATCACGCGCGTACAGGGCCAGCATCACGCCCAGCGCGCCGTGCACGCCGGCCACGGTGTCACCCAGCGACACGCCGCTGCGCACCGGCGTGCGGCCCGGCTCGGCGTTGAGGTAGCGCAGGCCGCTGAACGCTTCGGCCACTGCCGCGAAGCCCGGCTCGGCGGCGCGCGGGCCCGTCTGGCCGAAGCCCGACAGGCTCAGCATGACGAGCTTCGGGTTGAGCGCGTGCAGCGCGTCCCAGCCCAGGCCCCAGCCCTCGAGCGCGCCCGGGCGGAAGTTCTCGATCAGCACGTCGGCATCGCGCACCAGCTCGCGCACCAGCGCCTGGCCCTCGGGCACGCGCAGGTCGATGCACACCGACTCCTTGTTGCGCGACTGGGCGTCCCACCACACGGACGTGCCCTCGCGCAGCTTGCGCCACTTGCGCAACGCGTCGCCCGTCCCGGGCGGTTCCACCTTGATGACGCGCGCGCCGAAGTCGGCCAGAGTCTTCGCGGCGAACGGCCCCGCGATGAGCTGGCCCAGTTCGACGACCTTGATTCCTTCGAGCACCTGCATGGCCGGCTGTCTTTCGTGACGGTGGGACCGATTGTGGTCACGCGCCGCGGCCGGCGGAAGGCAGGACTTGCCAAGCGAGCTTTCGCGCGGCGTGAAAGCGGCGGTGGGCTGTTCCGCGGGCTGCCAGATTCCGCCGGGGTGCGCCATGTAAGACCTGCCAGTGGCCAGACGCACTGTCGAGTGCCAGACTAGCGCCAGAAAATCCGGTCAGGGAGACCTCCATGCCATATGTCCGCCGCGATCTCATGGGCCGCATCGAGAGCGTGCACCGCACGTCGGCCGCCGACGCCGTCGAATACCTCGATGCCGCCGACCCCGAGCTCAAGCGCTTCCTGCGGGAGGAGTTCGGCGCGCCCGAGCCGTCCCGGGCGGGGACCGAGCTGCTCCCCGTGTTCGAGGAGGTGCTCCAGCTGCTGCTGGCCAAGGGCTTGGTGACGGTGGAGGAGCTGTCGGAGAACGCCCGGGCGACCTGGACGCACGTCCTGGAGGCCAGGCAGCCGCCGAGCGCGACCCGCTTCTCGGCGTCGGGCTTCGTGGAGATCATCGACGACAGCGCCTTCGGCGGGTTGCCGGACCAACGCTAGGTGCGCCGCCCAGGCCTCGTTCGGGCAGCATCGCCAAGCCCATGCCGTTGGCCGCCGTGAGGCCCATCGCGTCGAAGCCGGATGATGCCCATCGAGGCGTTGGAGGTTGATGGGCGGCCCATTCTCCCGCGTTCGGGCGGCGGCGGGCCGCGCGCGCCAGGCCGGGCCTGGGCGCGTCACCGGCCGGTCAGGCGGCCAGGCGCTCGTCTTCGTCGAGAAGCGCGGCCTGCAGCTTCACGACCATGGCTTCACCGGCTTCGGTCAGGCGCAACGAGCCCGCGCTCCAGCGCATCCAGCCCAGCAGCACGAGGCGGTCGATCGTGTGTTCGGGGATGTCGCAGGCGCGGCGGCGGCCGAGGGCGTCGACGGCGGCGAGCAGGGCTTCCTGCAGCGACGGGGCGATCTTGGTGGCGGCGGTGGCGGTCGTCATGGGCGTTCCTTGTTGGTGACGGAACGATAGCGATGCGACCGCGGAGGCACAGTCGGAGTCGGCAGCGTCGTCTTGTAGGACAGCGCCGACTCGG
>DATCRO010000439.1:0-3191 GCA_036569025.1 Burkholderiaceae bacterium | reverse complement strand
CGCCCTCATGAATCCCACTCCCGTTGCCGCCGCCGAGTCCGCCGCCCGACGCTCCTGCCGTCGCCCGGCCGGCTTCACGCTGGTCGAGCTGATGGTCACCGTGGCCGTCGCCGGCCTGGTCGTCGGGCTGGGCGTGCCGTCGTTCCTGCGCACGCTGGCGCGCCACGCCATCGCCTCGCAGGCCGAGGAACTGCAGGACGCCGTGCGCGTCGGCCGCAACGAGGCGATGAAGCGCAGCGGCCCGGTGGTGCTGTGCCGCACCGAGGAAAGCAACCCGACGCACTGCGCCGGCTCGGGCGGCAGCTGGCAGACCTGGCTCCTGTTCACCGACGCCGCCCGCAGCGGCACGTTCGCGGCGGGCGATTCGGTGCTGCGCCAGAAGCAGGACGTGTCCCGGCGCACCACCGTCACGGCCGACGCCGCGAGCATCCGCTTCGAGGCCACCGGCATCGCGCATGCGGACACGGGCAGCGCGGTCTTCGTGCTGGCCGAGCGCGGCGCGAGCGACCGCGCACAACGGCGCCAGGTGTGCGTCAACCCGCGCGGCGAGGTCGCGATCGTCGGAGGCGACGCCCGGTGCCCGTGACGATGCGGCGTGTCCCCCCGCGTGCGACCCGCGCGACGCGCCTGCGCGCGGCGGGCTTCTCGCTGATCGAGGTGCTCGTGGCGATGTTCGTCGTCGCGATGGGCATCCTCGCGCTGGCCGGGCTGCTGCAGGCGTCCACGCGCTACTCGAAGATGAGCGAGCTGCGCTCGACGGCCACGCTGCTGGCCAACGACATCGCTGACCGCATCCGCGCCAACCCGATCGGCGGCGAACTGGGCGTCGGCGGCTACGACCTGGCCGACCACGGCTTCCCCAGCCCGCTGGTGCCGGCGCACGCGCCCTGCGCCAGCGAGACGCCCTGCAGCCCGGGCGAGCTGGCCAAGGCCGACCTGGCCGACTGGACGGCCCGCGTCCGGGCGACGCTGCCCAAGGGCTCGACGTGGGTGCAGTTCCACGCCGGCCATCCGCCCGCACCCGACTCCGTCGACGTGTGGGTGGGCTGGGCCGATCCGCTCACGCTGGCGCCGGGCATCTCCACCGATCGCTCGGGCACCGAGTGCCCCGCCTCCTGGAAGGCGGCCGAGCCGTCCGTGCGCTGCGTCTACCTGCAGGTGGCGCTGTGATCGGTCGACGCGTCCCGCATCGCGGCGGCCGCCTGCGCGGCGCGCACGCCGGTTTCACTCTGATCGAGATGATGGTGGCGCTGGCCATCGGCCTGGCGGTCATCGGCGCGCTGATCGCGGCCTACCTCAGCTCGTTCGCCAGCGGCCGCCATTCCGACGCCGTGGTGCAGATCACCGAGGACGCCACGCTCGCGCTCAACGTCATGCGCCAGCAGGTCGCGCAGGCCGGCTTCAGCCAGGCGCACGGCGTGGGCGAGAGCGGCGGGCTGGTGCTGCACGGGTTCCCCGCCGTCGCGGGTTGCGAGGCGGCCGGCTTCGTCGACCTGCAGGCGGGCATCGCCGCGCCCGGCAACTGCCAGGCGCCGTCGTCCGACCCGGCCACGCCCGACACGATCGAGGTCGCCTACGAAGGCAGCGTGCTGCCCGGCAAGGCGTCCAACGGCATCCTGGGCGGCGCGGGCACGCCGCAGCCGCTCGACTGCCTGGGCAACAGTTTTCCCAGGACGCACGACGACGCCACTGGCGACGACTACTGGCTCAACGACAGCAAGTTCTACGTCGCCGACGGCAGCCTGTACTGCCACGGCCCGGGCAACCGGGCCGGCGCCGCCATCGTGCAGAACGTCGAGACGCTGCAGGTCACCTACGGCATGGCCGCGGCGCCGGCGGGCGCGCCAGGCGCGGGCCAGATCGTCTACTACGACAACGCGCCGCCGGCCGGCTCGCCGCTGTGGGCCGACGTCGTGTCGGTCAAGCTGTGCGTGCAGGTGCGCAGCGCGGTCAAGGTGCTGGACAAGGCCTCGTCGCCGACGCTGGGCGGCTGGATCGACTGCGGCAACGCGCAGCGCACGTCCACCGACGGCTACCTGCGCCGCACGTTCACCACCACCATCGTGTTGCAGAACAAGCTGCTGTGAGCGCGCCACCCGTCTTCACCCCCGCCCGCGCGGCGCGCGTCACGCGTGCTCGCGCGCGAGGGTTCTCGCTCATCGTGGCGATGCTGATGCTCGCGGTGATCGGCCTCGCGTCGGCGGCCATCATGCGCAATGCCGTCAGCGGCGACCAGGTGGCCAACAACAACCGGCTGCAGACCCAGGCGAGCCAGTACGCCCTGCTCGCGCTGCGCTTCTGCCAGGCCCAGCTCGGGCTCCCGCCCGAAGCGCGCGTCGCGCGACTGCTGCCCGTGGCCACGCCGCCGGCCTGGACGGTGCAGCGCAACTGGGGCGGGTCCGGCGGCGACGCCGCGCACACGCTGTCGGCCGCCGAGATCGGTTCCAGCGTGCAGCCGCGCGTCGCACCGCAGTGCCTGGCGGAGGCGACGAGCCTGGCCAACACCTACACCGTCACGGCGCGCGGCTTCAGCGCCGACTTCAAGGCCGATCCGTCGACCGGGGCCACGCGCACCGGTTCGGCCGTGTGGGTGCAGGCGACGGTCTACGCCGACAGCGAGACTGGCGCCACTGGCCAGGCGCCCGCGGCCGCCGGCACCGTGCCGGCCGGGCCGCTGCTGGTGCGCCAGCGCACGTGGCAGCAGCTGCTGACGCCGCCGTTCTGATCCGGCCCGACGTCAATTCATCCACATGTCGGAGACCGGCTTGCGCGCGCGCTCGCTTTGCCATGGCACGCGCCGTGTCCTTCACGCGCGGCGTGGCTTCACGTTGATCGAGCTGCTCGTCGCCGCCGCGGCGCTGGCCATCCTGGCCTCGATCGCGGTGCCGGCCTTCTTCGAACAGCTCGCGCGCGCCCGCCGGGCCGACGTGCAGGCCGCGCTGCTCGAGGACGCCGGCTACATGCAGCACTACTACGCCTCGCACGACGCGTTCGGCGGCACCCCGCCGCCGCAGCTGCCGTTCCCGCAGGCCCCACGCCAGGGCGGCGTCGCCTACGTCATCACGCTGGCCGTGCCCTCCGGCGATCCGTCGTCGTTCCAGCTGACCGCCACGCGCGCCGGCGCCATGGCGCGCGACCCCTGCGGCGACCTCACGCTCGACCACCTCGGCCAGCGCGGGCTCGTGCCCGGC
>DATCRO010000438.1:0-12182 GCA_036569025.1 Burkholderiaceae bacterium | reverse complement strand
TTCATCCGGGTCCATCGGCTTGACGATGGGACCGCCCAGCGCCGACGAGGCGGCCGCGGGCGCCGGCTTCGGGAACGACGTGACGGTCACCGTGCCGCCGCTGGCCGCGGCCTCGCGCATGCCCGCCGGACAGGGCCCGTCGATGTAGCTCGTGCCGTGGGCACCGACGCACTTGTGCACGCCGGCGGCCTTGAACGTGGCGGCGGCGTCGGGCGTCGCGTTCTCGTGCCGGACGCCGATCGCGCGCGCCGCGCCCGCGAACATGGGCGACCCGCGGAAGAACCAGGCGGCGAGCGCCAGCCCGAGCGCGACCACGATGGCGATGACCAGCGGCAGTTTCATCGGAACATGCCGCGCGGCTGATCGATGCCGGGGCGATGGGACGCCGCGGCCGTCATCGTGAGTTCCCTGCGGCGCGATGGGGCGCCGCCGCGTCCGGCGGGCTGCGGCATGTCGTCCATCGTCTCCTCCCGAAGTGTCTTGGTCATGGACGCATTATGGGTGGCGCGCAACGAGAAAGGCCCCGACCGCTCGCGCGATCGGGGCCTGGCGAGAACGGGTCGCGCCGGATCAGCCCATGTGCAGGCCGCCGTTGACCGCGAATTCCGCGCCGGTCGTGAAGCCCGACTCGGGGCCCGCGAGCCAGCCCACGATGGAGGCGATCTCGTCGGGCGTGCCCAGGCGCTTGACCGGGATCGTGGCGACGATCTTCTCCAGCACCTCGGGCTTGATGGCCATCACCATGTCGGTGCCGATGTAGCCGGGGCTGACCGTGTTGACGGTGACGCCCTTGTTGGCCATCTCCAGGGCCAGCGCCATCGAGAAGCCGTGCATGCCGGCCTTGGCCGCCGAGTAGTTGGTCTGGCCGGCCTGGCCCTTGGCGCCGT
This sequence comes from Burkholderiaceae bacterium, assembly GCA_036569025.1. Taxonomy (GTDB): domain Bacteria; phylum Pseudomonadota; class Gammaproteobacteria; order Burkholderiales; family Burkholderiaceae_C; genus Scleromatobacter. The sequence continues at coordinate 11,295 of DATCRO010000438.1, read as the reverse complement.
TGACCGACGAGATCTGGATGATGCGGCCCCAGCCCTTCTCGACCATGTCCGCCACCACCTGCTTGGTCACGTTGAACAGCGACGTCAGGTTGGTATCGATCACCGCATCCCAGTCGGCGCGGGTCATCTTGCGAAACATGCCGTCGCGCGTGATGCCGGCGTTGTTGACCAGCACGTCGATCGGGCCGAGGTCGGCCTTGACCTTCTGGAACGCGGCGACCGTCGAATCCCAGTCGCCGACATTGCCGACCGACGCGTGGAACGTGTAGCCCAGCGCCTTCTGTTCGGCGATCCACTTGGCGTGGTCACGACTCGGGCCGCAGCCGGCGATCACCTTGAAGCCATCGCGATGCAGGCGCTGGCAGATGGCGGTGCCGATGCCGCCCATGCCTCCGGTCACGTACGCAACTTTCTGGCTCATGTCATGTCTCCTTGAGGATTGTGTTGGGGTGGCGAATTGACTATCGCGCTTTGTACAGTCGGCCGCTCTCGGGGCGAACCCGATGCGGCCGCCCGCGGATCAGGGACGCTCGACGGTCAGCGCGACGCCCATGCCGCCGCCGATGCACAGCGAGGCGATGCCCTTCCTCGCGTTGCGGCGCTGCATCTCGTGCAGCAGCGTGACGAGGATGCGCGCGCCCGACGCACCGATCGGGTGCCCGATGGCGATCGCGCCGCCGTTGACGTTGACCTTGCTCGTGTCCCAGCCCATCTCCTGGTGCACGGCGCAGGCCTGCGCGGCGAAGGCCTCGTTGATCTCGAGCAGGTCGAGGTCGGCAGGCTTCCAGCCGGCGCGCTCGAGCGCCTTGCGCGCGGCGGGCACCGGGCCCATGCCCATGTAGGCGGGGTCCAGGCCGGCGCTCGCGTACGACGCGATGCGCGCCAGCGGCTTGAGGCCCAGCGCATCGGCGCGCGCGGCGGACATCACCACCACGCCGGCCGCGCCGTCGTTCAGGCCCGAGGCGTTGCCGGCCGTGACCGAGCCGGCCTTGTCGAACGCGGGACGCAGGCCCGCCAGCGCCTCGGCGGTGGACTTGCGGTTGATGAACTCGTCGGCGTCGAACAGGATCGGGTCGCCCTTCTTCTGCGGGATCGCGACCGGCACGATCTCGTCCTTGAACCTGCCGGCGTCCTGCGCCGCCGCGGCCTTCTGCTGCGAAGCGAAGGCGAGCGCGTCCTGCTGCTCGCGCGAGATGCCGTACTTCTTGGCGACGTTCTCGGCGGTGATGCCCATGTGGTACTGGTTGTAGACGTCCCACAGGCCGTCGTTGATCATGGTGTCGACCAGCTTCCAGTCGCCCATGCGCTGGCCGTCGCGCGAGTTCGGCAGCACGTGCGGCGCGAGGCTCATGCTCTCCTGGCCGCCGGCCAGCACGATGTCGGCGTCGCCGTCGCGGATCGCCTGCGCGGCCAGCATCACGGCCTTCAGGCCCGAGCCGCAGACCTTGTTGATCGTCATCGCCGGCACGCCGTTGCCCAGGCCCCCCTTGATGACCGCCTGGCGCGCGGGGTTCTGGCCGGTGCCGGCCTGCAGCACCTGGCCGAGGATGACCTCGCTGACCTGCTCGCCGGTGAGCCTGGCGCGCTCCAGCAGCGCCTTGAGCACGGTGGCGCCGAGGTCGGAAGCGGGGATCTTGGCGAGCGAGCCGCCGAACTTGCCGACGGCGGTGCGGGCGGCGGCGACGATGACGATGTCCTGGGTCATGGGGGTTCTCCTGCGGGGCGGAATGATACGGTATGGGGTATGACCGGAAATACCTGATCGAGGGGGTTGTCAGGCTTTTTGTTGCACGTAGCGGCCAGGGGCCGGCTCGATGGCCTTGTAGCCGTGGCCGCCCGGGCCCTTCGGCGCGGGCGCATCGCCGCCGCCAAAGCCCGCCAGCCACTGCGACCAGCCCGTCCACCAGCTGCCGGGGTGCTCGGTGGCGCCGGCAAGCCAGGCGTCGGCCGAGACGGCGGGCTTGTCGTTGGTCCAGTGGCTGCGCTTGCCGGCCTTGGGCGGATTGATGACGCCGGCGATGTGGCCGGAGGCACCGAGGACGAAGCGCGTCTTTCCGCCCAGGATCTTCGTGGACTCCCAGGCGCCCTTCCACGGCACGATGTGGTCCTCCCGCGAACCATAGATGAATGCCGGCGCCTTGATTTGCGACAGGTCAAGCTTCTCGCCGCACACCGTCAGCGCGCCCGGTTCACGCAGCGCGTTCTCCAGGTAGGTGTTGCGCAGGTACCAGCAGTACATCGGGCCCGGCATGTTGGTCGCGTCGCTGTTCCAGTACAGCAGGTCGAATGCCGGCGGCTTGTCGCCCTTGAGGTAGTTGCCGACGACGTAGTTCCACACGAGGTCGTTGGGGCGCAGGAAGCTGAAGGTGCTGGCCAGCTCGCCGCCCTTGAGCAGCTTGGGGCCGCCGGGCGCCTGCGCGCCGAGGGTCATCTCGCGCAGTTGCACCGAGGCCTCGTCCACGAAGATGTCCAGCACGCCGGTGTTGGAGAAATCGAGGAATGTCGTGAGCAGCGTCAGGCTCTCGGCCGGATGCTGGCCGCGCGCGGCCAGCACGCCCAGGCCGGTGGCCAGCAGCGTGCCGCCGACGCAGAAGCCCAGCGTGTTGATCGTCCTGGCGCCGGTGATCTCGCGCACCACCTCGATCGAGCGGATCACCGCGTTCTCGATGTAGTCGTCCCAGGTGCGGTCCTGCATGGACTCGTCGGGATTGCGCCAGCTGATGACGAAGGTGCGATGGCCTTCGGCGACCGTGTGGCGGATCAGCGAGTTGGACGGCTGCAGGTCGAGGATGTAGTACTTGTTGATGCACGGGGGCACGAACAGCATCGGCCGCGCGTGCACCCTGGGCGTGAGCGGCTTGTATTCGATCAGCTGCAGGTAGTCGTTCTCGAACACGACCGAGCCTTCGGTGGTGGCGACGTTGCGCCCCACCTCGAACACCGATTCGTCGGTCTGCGACAGGTGGCCCTGCTGCACGTCGCCCCACAGCTGCTGCAGGCCCTGGGCGAGGCTCTCGCCCTGCGTCTCGATCGCCTTGCGCTGCGCCTCGGGGTTCAGCGCGAGGTAGTTGGCGGGGCTGGCGGCATCGACGAACTGCTGCACGGCGAAGCGCACGCGCGCCTTGGTCTTCTCGTCGCCCTGCAGGCTGTCGGCCAGCTGCGTCAGCGTGCGCGCGTTGAGCAGGTACATCTGCGCGGTGAACGCGGCGGCCGGGTTCTTCGTCCAGTCCTCGGCGGAGAAACGGCGGTCGCCGATGACCGCGGCCTCGGCCGGCTTGTCCTGCGTGCCGAACAGCGGCATGCGGTCGACGGCGCCGTTCCACAGCGACGTCGCGTGGTTCACATACTGCTCCTGCAGTTGCGACAGCGTGGCCTGGGGCACCTGCAGGCCGCTGAGCGAACTGAGGAAGCCGCCGACCGCGGCGCCGAAGGCCTCGGGCCCGTGGGCCTGCGTGGTCGCGCGCGGCGCGGCGCCGGCGCGCTCGGTGGCGCGCGCGATGCCGGCTTCGACGGCCTTGTCGGACGGCGCCGCCGCCGCTCGGGCGCGCGGTGCGCGGCGTGCGGGGCGGGCAGCCGTGCGGGCGGCTGTCTTGGTGGGGGCACTGCGGGCCATCGTCACTCTCCTCTGCCACGCCTTCAGGCCCCGGAATCGGGCCGCGGTCGGGCAGCGGCCGGTTCGGTTCAGGCGTGGACTTTCAGATCATCAGATCGCGTTGTAGCCACCCGAGCTTACCCCAGGGACGTGACAAACTACCATTGCGCAAGATTGCTTACCGGACCACGAACGATGACCCTCCCGCAAGAAGCACGACCGTGCTGATCGTCGCCGCCGGCTGGATCTACGTGGTCCTCATGATGGTGCTGGCCGAGGCCCTCGGACCGGGCGGCTCGGTGCCGGGCGCGATCGTCACCCTGTTCCTCTATGGCGCGCTGCCCCTGGGCATCGTGCTGTACATCGGGAACGCCAGGGCACGCGCGAAGGCGCGCCGTGCCGCTGGCGCTTCAGGCGACGTCGATCCAGGCCGCGGCGGCCAGGCGGCCGGTGACGCCGTCGCGCCGGTACGAGAAGAAGCGTGACGCGTCGCTGACCGTGCATTCGCCGCAGCCGCTGACCTCGGTCAACCCGAGCCGGCGCAGACGCCCCTCGGCCAGCGCAGGCAGGTCGGCGTGCCATTTCGGGACGCCGTCGCGCGCGGGCGCCGGCACGAAGTGGCGCGCCTCGCCCTCGTGGAAGGCGGCCGGCACGTCGGCGCCGACCTCGAACGCCGTCGGCCCGATGGACGCCCCCAGCCACGCGACGATGTCGCTCGCCGGTACCGGCACCGCGGCGCGGATCGCATCGACGGTGGCCTCCAGCACGCCCGCGGCCAGCCCGCGCCAGCCCGCGTGCGCGGCGCCCACCGCCCGGCCGTCGCGCGTGGCGAACAGCACGGGCAGGCAGTCGGCCACCATCACGGTGCAGGCGATGCCCGGCACCGTGGTGATGCTGGCGTCGGCCTGCTCGATGGGGGCCTCGGGCCCGAGATGGCTCGTCGCGAGGCGCACGACGCGCGTGCCGTGCACCTGGTCGAGGAAGACCGGCGCGGCGCCCAGCGTGGCCGCGAAGCGGCGGCGGTTCTCGGCGACGGCGATCTGGTCCAGCGGATCGGCGCTCTGCGCCTTCAGGTTCAGCGAATCGAACGGGGCCGCGCTGACACCGCCCTTGCGCGTGGTCATCAGCGCGCCGGTGCCGCGGGGCCAGCTCACCGGGCGGAAGAAGGCGTCCAGCGGCAGCGGGTCGACGATCTCGAGCGGCATGGCGTGCTATTCCGCGTCGGGGCAGGCCGAGGGCTGCGTGCCGGCGAACGCCGGCAGCGCCATGCAGGCCGCGTGCACGCGCATGACGTTGGGCACATGGCCCAGCTCGCACTTGAAGCGCTGGGCGTTGAAGATCTGCGGCACGAGCACGCAGTCGGCCAGCCCCGGCGCCTCGCCGTCGCAGAACGTGGCCGGCCGCGCCGCGAGCTGGCGCTCGACGACCTCGAGGCCGCCCTCGACCCAGCGCCGGATCCACGCCGACTTCGCCTCGTCGCCGACTCCCAGCGTGTTCGTGAGGTAGCCCAGCACGCGCGTGTTGTTCAGCGGATGGATCTCGCAGGCGATGTCCTGCGCCAGCGCGCGCACGCGGGCCCGGCCGGCCGCGTCGCGCGGGAGCAGCGGCGGCTCGGGCACGGTCTCGTCCAGGTACTCGATGATGGCCATCGACTGGTGCAGCCGCAGGCCGTCGTCGGTCACCAGCAGCGGCACGAGGCCGGAGGTCGACTTCTGGACGTAGTCCGGCGCCGACTGCTCCTTCCTGAGCAGGTGCACCGCGCGGTAGTCCACGTCCAGGCCCTTGAGCGCCAGCGCGATGCGCACGCGCCAGCTGGCCGACGAGCGGAAGTAGCTGTAGAGCTCCATGGCGGCTCCTTCAGCGCAGCGTGACGACGAGCTCGCCCAGGCCGGCGATGCGCCCCGTGAGCGTCTGGCCGCGGCCGACGGCGGCGACGCCCGCGGGCGTGCCGGTGAAGATCAGGTCGCCCGGCTTGAGCGTCCACGCCCGGCTGAGCCAGGAAATGGTCTCGCGCACGTTCCAGATCAGGTCGGACAGGTCGCCCTTCTGGCGCGGTGCGCCGTCGACGTCCAGCGTGATGGCGCCGGCGCCCAGCTCGCCGGTCTCCTCGATGCGGACGATCTCGCCGATCGGCGCCGACTGGTCGAAGCCCTTGGCGATCGACCACGGCCGGCCGGCCTTCTTGGCCACGGCCTGCAGGTCGCGCCGGGTCATGTCCAGGCCGACGGCGTAGCCGAAGATCAGGCGCGGGGCGTCCTCCTCGGCCACGTCGCGGCCGTTGCCGGCGGCGGCGTCGCCGATGGCCACCACCAGCTCGACCTCGTGGTGCAGGTCGCTGGTGAGGCTCGGGTAGTCCATGAAGCCGGTCTCGCCGGCGCGCACGGGCAGCACGACGTCGGCCGGCTTCATGAAGAAGAACGGGCTCTCGCGCGCGTCGTGGCCCATCTCGGCGGCGTGCTCCGCGTAGTTGCGGCCGACGCAGTAGATGCGGTGGACGGGGAACTGGCCGCCCCCGCGCACGGGCACGCGCGGGACGACGGGAACGGTGATGACATCGGTCATGACGGGCTTTCCGGGACTGAGCCGACGACTATGCCACGCAGGGCCCGCCGCACTGGGATGTGGGGATGCCCGCTACACTGGCCCGAACCCGCGAGACCGCCCATGTTCAGCCCCCGCTCGATCCGCCATTGCCGCGCCTGCGGCGCGCCGACCGCCTACCGCGAGCCGCCCGAGGACAACCGCGAGCGGGCGATCTGCTCGTCCTGCGGCACGATCCACTACGAGAACCCGCTCAACGTGGTGGGCACCGTCCCGGTGTGGGAAGGCAAGGTGCTGCTGTGCCTGCGCAACATCGAGCCGCGTAAGGGTTTCTGGACACTCCCGGCCGGTTTCATGGAATTGAACGAGACCACGGAACAAGGCGCCCTGCGCGAGACCGAAGAGGAATCCGGCGCAAAAGTGCGCATGGGACCGCTGTTCACGCTGCTGAACGTGCCCCACGTGGGCCAGGTCCACCTCTACTATCGCGCCGAGATGACCGGCCCCGGGCTGGATCCGGGCCCCGAGACGATCGAGGCCCGGCTGTTCGACGAAGCCGAGATCCCGTGGGACTCGCTGGCGTTCAAGACCGTGAAGGTGACGCTGGAGCACTTCTTCGCCGACCGGCGCCTGGGTCAATTCACGGTGCACTGCGCCGATATCGCATGACGGGACGCCCGGTGGGTGTCCTCAACGAGACCAACCCCAGATGAGCGTTCCCTCCTCGGCCGTCCCGCCCGCAACGCCCGCCCAGCCGCCGGCCGGGCCCAGGGCGGCGCCTGCGTCCGTGGCGGGGGGAGCCGTCCGCCAGGATCTCGTCCATCCGGATCCGCTGCTCGACTGCCTGGTCGAGGTCTGCCGCCTGCATGGCCAGCACGCCACGCGCGCGTCGCTGTCGGCGGGGTTGCCGCTCGCCCATGGCCGCCTGACGCTGAACCTGGCCGAACGCGCCGCCGCGCGCGCGGGCATGGCCACCAAGCTGCAGCGCGTGGCGGTCGACGACATCGACGCCGCCACCCTGCCCGTCATCCTGCTGCTGAGCGGCGACAAGGCCTGCGTGCTGCTCGGCCGCGAGCAGGGCCGCCACCGCGTGCTGTTGCCCGAGACGGGCCAGGGCACCGTGCTGCTGGACGACGGCGAGCTCGCCGCGCGCGCCACCGGCCTGGCGCTGTACGTGCGCCCGCATTTCCGCTTCGACAAGCGCACCGAGGGCGTCGCCCAGCCCACGACGGGCCATTGGTTCTGGAGCGCGCTGCTCGCCCAGCGCCTGGTCTACAAGGACATCCTCTGGGCCGCCGCGCTGATCAACGTGTTCGCGCTGGCGCTGCCGCTGTTCTCGATGAACGTGTACGACCGCGTCGTGCCCAACGCCGCGTTCGAGACGCTGTGGGCGCTGTCCATCGGCGTGCTGCTGATCCTGGGCTCGGACCTGCTGATGCGCAAGCTGCGCAGCCGCTTCGTCGACGAGGCCAGCGCGCGCATCGACGTCAGGATCTCCGCCACGCTGCTGGAGCGCGTGCTGGGCATGCGGCTGGAGAACCGGCCCGAGTCGGTCGGCTCGTTCTCGCAGAACCTGCGCGGCTTCGAGCAGGTGCGCGACGTCATCACGTCCACCACCGTCACCGCGCTGATCGACCTGCCGTTCGCTCTGCTGTTCCTCGTCGTGATCGTGTGGATCTCGCCGTGGCTGATGATCCCGGTGGTGCTGGCGTTCGGCGGCGTGCTCGCGTATGGCTGGATCGTGCAGAAGAAGCTGCACGCGCTCGCCGAGACCACCTACAAGGCCAGCGCCGTGCGCAACTCGACGCTGGTCGAGTGCCTCACCGGCATCGAGACCATCAAGGCCCAGGGCGCCGAGAGCCTGATCCAGGCGCGCTGGGAGCGCACCAACGTGCACCTGGCCGCCACCAACGTGAAGATGCGCAGCCTGTCCTCGGGCTCGATCTACGTCACCTCCACGATCACGCAGCTCATGAGCGTGGTGCTGGTGATCGTGGGCGTGTACCTGATCGGCGACAAGTCGCTGACGATGGGCGCGCTCGTGGCCGTCAACATGCTGGCCGGCCGCGCGATGGCCCCCGCCGGCGCCATCGTGGGCCTGCTGATGCAGTACCAGGGCGCGCGCACCGCGCTCGAGGGCCTCGAGAAGATCATGCGCACCGCCGTCGAGCGCCCGCAGGACGCGACGTTCGTCGAACGGCGCGACCTCGAGGGCGCCATCGAGTTCCGCAACGTCGCCTTCCACTACCCGAACCGGCGCGAGAACGCGCTGGAGGGCGTCAGCTTCAAGATCAGGCCGGGCGAGAAGGTGGCGCTGATCGGCAAGGTCGGTTCCGGCAAGTCCACCATCCAGCGCCTGGCGATGGGCCTGTTCCAGCCGACGGCCGGCGCCGTGCTGGTGGACGGCATCGACCTGCGCCAGGTCGACCCGGCCGACCTGCGCCGCAACATGGGCTACGTGTCGCAGGACGTGCTGCTGTTCTACGGCAGCCTGCGCGAGAACATCGCCTTCGGCATGCCCTACGCCGAGGACGGCGCCATCGTGGCGGCCGCCGAGGTGGCGGGCCTGACCGAGACGGTCAACCGCCATCCCGCCGGCTTCGACATGCCGGTCGGCGAGCGCGGCGAGTCGCTCTCGGGCGGCCAGCGCCAGAGCGTGGGCATCGCGCGCGCGGTGCTGCACAACGCGCCGATGCTGCTGCTGGACGAGCCCACCAGCGCGATGGACTTCTCGTCCGAGGCGCAGATCACCCAGCGCCTGATGGCGTTCGCCAGCAACAAGACCGTGGTGCTGGTGACGCACCGCACGTCGCTGCTGGCGCTGGTCGAGCGCGTGATCGTCATCGACGGCGGCAAGGTCGTGGCCGACGGCCCGCGCGACCGCATCATGGAAGCGCTGCAGAGCGGGCGCATCGCGAGGGCGCAATGAGCGTGGAACAGGACAACATTGCCGCCCCCGGCGTGGCCAAGGCGAAGGCGCCGTCGCCGCCCGCGCCCGCCAAGCCGGCGCCGCCGTTGACCGTCACGGCGACGCCCGCCCCTCCCGCCGCGGCGGCGGCTGCGGCCAAACCCACGCTGCGGCAGTCGCTGCGCGCCTGGCGCATCCGCTTCGACGCCTGGCTGGCCGGCGCCCCGCTGCAGCCGGGCGAGATCCCCGGCATGGCCGTGTTCGAGCGCGAGGCCGTCGAGGTGATGTCGCGCCAGCACACGCTGCGCGCCCGCAAGATCACGCGCATCGCGGTGTTCGTGGTCGCTGCGCTGCTGGTCTGGTCCGCGTTCGCGCGCGTCGACGAGGTCACGCGCGGCGACGGGCGCGTCGTGCCGTCCAGGCAGCTGCAGGTGCTGCAGTCGCTGGACGGCGGCGTCGTCGAACAGATCCTGGTGCACGAGGGCGACAAGGTCGAGGCCGGCCAGGTGCTGCTGATGATCGACCCGACGCGCGCCACGTCCGCCGTGGCCGACAGCGCCGCCCAGGGCTTCGCGCTCGAGGCGCGCGTGGCGCGGCTGCGCGCGCTCGCGCAGGGCACCAGCTTCCTGCCGCCCACGCCGTCCACCGACGAGGAGCGCGCGCTGGTCGAGGGCGAGAAGAAGCTCTACGACTCGCGCGTGACCGAGCTGCAGACCCAGGTGCAGATCGTGCACCAGCAGCTGTCGCAGCACGAGCAGGAGCTGGCCGAGGTGCAGGCCCGCAAGGCCGCCGCCCAGCGCGCGCTGGAGCTGTCGACCCAGGAGCTGAACCAGACGCGGCCGCTGCTGGCCACCGGTGCCGTCTCGCAGGTCGACATCCTCCGGCTGGAGCGCGACGTCACGAAGAACAAGGGCGACATGGAACAGGCGCAGGCCCAGATCGGGCGGGCGCAGGCCGCCATCCAGGAGTCCAGCCGCAAGATCCAGGAGACGGAGCTGGCCTTCCGCAACGAGGCCGGCCGCGACCTGGCCGAGGCGCTGGGCAAGCTCAACGCGCTGAACCAGGGCCAGGCGGGCCTGGCCGACAAGGTCAGCAAGACACAGGTCAAGTCGCCGGTGCGCGGCCGCGTGCAGCGCCTGCTGGCCAACACCGTGGGCGGCGTGGTGCAGCCGGGCAAGGACATCGTCGAGATCGTGCCGCTGGACGACTCGCTGGTGCTCGACGCTCGCGTCCAGCCGCGCGACATCGCCTTCATCCACCCGGGCCAGAAGGCGAACGTGAAGTTCACGGCCTACGACTTCTCGATCTACGGCGGCCTGGACGCCGACGTCGAGAACATCAGCCCGGACAGCGTCGTCGACGACAAGGGCAACGCGTACTACGTCGTGCGCGTGCGCACCCACCTGACCGGCTTCAACGAGAAGCTGCCCATCATCCCGGGCATGACGGCCGAGGTGGATATCCTGACCGGCCAGAAAACGGTGCTCTCGTATTTGTTGAAGCCCGTGCTCAAAGTCAAGTCATACGCCCTGCGGGAGCGCTGAGATATTGCCAACTAGTTGGCATCCGGCCGTCTGCTTCCGGACTGGAAATTCGGGCGCGCGAGTTCCGTTACTTTTTCACGCCTGTAGGGCATTCTCGCTATTGGCCGTCCTGGACAGCGATCCGTGACCGCGATCACGGAAATCGGCCTCATTGCGCCTTATAAGAATCCGGCGTTGCCGGGATAATCCGACGGAACAGTTACAGGTACCGTGCGGCCGTCGTGCGCCCAGAATTTTCTGCTGAACTATTCGGTGGAATGGCCGATACGACGACGAGCCGGCGCCGGTAATCCGGCTTCCTTCGGAGTATCCAGGCATGACGTCGTCCTCCCCGCTGACCCCCCGCCCGCACGATGCCGTTCCCGGCCACGACGCGAAGTCCGGGGTCGGCGCCGTGCCGCATGCCGCCGCGGTGCATCCGGGCGAGCGCCACCTGATCGAACGCGGCTACGTGCCGGTGCGCCAGCTCACGGGCAAGGTGATCGGCGTCTGGGGCGACGCGCACATCCGGCTGCACGACGGCGAAGTCCGGCCGCTGCGCGTGGGCGACGTGGTGCGCAAGGGCGACGTGGTGCTCACCTCGCAGGACGGCATCGTCCAGATCGAAGGCTCGCACGCCAAGGCGATGCTGGCCGCCGGCGGCGACGACGTCGAAAAGATCATCTCCCAGGTGGGCAACGGCGACGCCGACGTCGTGCCGGCCGCCGGCC
>DATCRO010000437.1:0-2668 GCA_036569025.1 Burkholderiaceae bacterium | reverse complement strand
TCCGGACGCGATGATCCAGTCGGTCAGGAAGGGCCGGCGCGTCACGCTGGCCGACGTGGGGCTGTTCTCGGACGGCACGGCCGTCAAGCTGGTCGGCGCCGAGACGTTCCGCGTCGCGCGCGCGCTGGTCGACGAGTACATCGCCGTCGACACCGACGCCGCCTGCGCCGCCATCAAGGACGTGTTCCAGGACACCCGCAGCATCCTCGAGCCCGCGGGAGCGCTGGGCGTGGCCGCGATCAAGCAGTACGTCGAGACGCACAAGCTCAAGGGCAAGACCTTCGTGGCCGTCACCTGCGGCGCCAACATGAACTTCGACCGCCTGCGCTTCGTCGCCGAGCGCGCCGAGTTCGGCGAGCAGCGCGAGGCGCTGTTCGCGGTGACGGTGCCCGAGGAACGCGGCAGCTTCCGCCGCTTCTGCGCGCTGATCGGGCCGCCGGGCAGCGCGCCGCGCCAGGTCACCGAGTTCAACTACCGCATCTCGCACGCGAACGAGGCGCACGTGTTCGTCGGCATATCGATCGCCAGGCGCGACGAGGCCGAGAAGATCGCCAGGCACTTCGAGAAGCACGGCTTCCCGACGGCCAACCTCACCGGCGACGAGCTCGCGAAGGAGCACGTGCGCCACATGGTCGGCGGCCGCAGCACGCTGGCCGCGGGCGAGCGCCTGTTCCGCTTCGAGTTCCCCGAGCGCCCCGGCGCGCTGATGCGCTTCCTCGACTCGATGCACCCCGACTGGAACATCACCCTGTTCCACTACCGCAACCAGGGCGCCGACTATGGCCGCATCCTGGTAGGCCTGGTGGTGCCGCCCAAGGACGACAAGGCGCTGGCGACGTTCCTGTCCACGCTGGCGTATCCGTGGGTGGAGGAGACGGACAACCCGGTCTACAGGTTGTTCCTGCGCTGAGCTGCGGGCGTCTCGACGCCTGCGGAAGCGACGCCGCTCCGCGCCCGCCAAGCGTCATCCTGCGCGCAGTCGCAGGATGACGGGCGGCGGCAGGCGCCAGGATGCGCCTCGGCCGGGTGCTGGCTACCAATGACTCGGCAGCTCGCGCAGGATGCGCAAGCGCCCGTCCTCCAGCGAGATGATCGCCGCATGCTCCAGGTCGCGCAGGATGCTGCCGGCCATCTCCTGCGAGCACCCGAGACGCTGCGGCAGGTCGATCTCGGCCAGCGGCTCGCGCACGAGGCGCGTGCCGTCGAACTGGGCCTGCGCGACCGCGTCGAGCCAGCGCTTCAGGCGCAGGTAGGCCTCGTTCATGGCGTACTGGTTGGCGGCCAGCGTGGCGACGCGGGCGCGCTGGATCACCTTGCCGATGATCTCGAAGGCGAACTGCGGACGCTCGGCGAAGTACTGCAGCAGCGTGCCGCGCTCGACGTAGGCGCAGGTGGTGTCGGACAGCGCCTCGACGCTGGCCATGCGGGTGCCGCCGTCCAGGCCCATCTCGCCGAGGTAGTCGCCCGGCCCGTACAGCGCGTAGGTGACGTGGCGGCCGGTGTCCGAGCCCGTGAAGGCGCGCAGCTCGCCGGCCAGGATGATCAGCAGCGCGTCACCGCGGTCGCCCTCGTCGATCACGAGCGCGCCCTTGCGGAAGCGCCGGATCTCGCTGCGTTCGGCCAGCGGACGCAGGACTTCGGGCAGGACGTTGTAGTCGAGGGGGCCGGATTTGCGGGTGGACATGCTCGGGTTCTCTGGGGCTCGTCGCGGCGCGCGCGGCGCGGGTTCGTCGCTTCAGTATCGCCGGTTTGGCCACGTCCGGGACAGCCTTGAACGCGCTGTCGACATCGCGCGGGCGGACGTTTTGCACATCCGCGCCAGTCGGCAGGAGAGGTACGACGACCGGCTGCCCGCGTTCAGGCCGCAGGCTTTTTCCCGTAGCGCTCGGCCGCCTCGGCGGAGGCCTCCTCGAACGAGCGGACGACGACGTCCATCGCCTCGTCGGCAGGCGCGAATTCACCGTCCGACAGCAGGCCCACGAACACGGCATCGACGAAACGCGCGCGCAGCGCGGGCAGCCGGTCGGCGATGCGGTCCCATTCGTCGGCCGGGTACGCGCTGACGACGAACAGCATCGCGATGCTGGCCGGGCTCGCGCCTGGCGGCGGCTCCTGGACGAGATCGTCGAGCGACAGGTGGCGCGCGTCGATGTCCTGCGTCCGCAGGATGCGCACGAGCAGTTCGGTGACGAGGTCGTCGCGCATCGAGCCCAGGCCGATGCACAGCGCCACCGAGCCGGGCGGCACCACCAGCGGCCCCTGCCACTTGCCCATCGCGCGCTCGCGCTGGTGGCGCAGGTGCGCGCCGATGCTGGTGTCGTCGAGCACCGAGCCGCGCCGGTTGCGCCACGTCGGGCGGCAGGCGTCCGCGCCCAGCGCCTCGATGACGTGCGCCACCGTGCTCTTGACGGTGGCCTGCTGCTCCGGCGTGATGCTGTGCTTGCCCAGGTCGGCCGCCGCCAGCTGCAGCGCGGGGATCAGGATCTTGTCGCAATAGCGCGCGAACGACTTGCGCTTGAGGTACTGGTGCGCCGCGGCCACGATCTCCTCGTGGTCGCCCACCATCGCGCGCTGGTAGAAGCGCTCGGACATCGACAGCGCCGGCGTGTCGCCCAGCAGCACGTCGAGGAAGGCCAGGCCCCTGATGTGGCGGCCGGCCACCACCAGG
>DATCRO010000436.1:0-5152 GCA_036569025.1 Burkholderiaceae bacterium | reverse complement strand
GTCTTTCTTCGTTTCGTGGCGATGATGCGAGTCAGTCGGCGCGGGCGCCGGGATCCTTACAGCGCGGCAGCGCGGATCTTGCAACGTCCGGCGCGCAGTCGCCCGGCGCTGTCGTGTATGACCCTCGGGCTCGTCCGAGGTTCAATACGGATGACGAGCCGAGGCGGATGTGGCGCCGGGCAGACAGCGCCGGCGGCGCCTTCCAGCAGAATGGCCCGATGAGCACCGCCTTCACCCCCGACGCGGCCACTGCCGCCCTGCTCGCGCCCGGCGGCCGCCTGCGCGCGGCCATCAACCTGGGCAACCCGATCCTCGCGGCCACCGACCCCGCCACCGGACGCGCCCGCGGGGTCTCGGTCGACCTGGCGCAGGCGCTGGCCGAGCGCCTGGGCGTGCCGCTGGACACGAGCGAGTTCCCCGCGGCGACGAAGTCGGTCGACGCGGTGACCGGCGGCGTGGCCGACATCGGTTTCTTCGCGATCGACCCGCTGCGCGGCGCCGAGATCGCGTTCACCGACGCCTACATCCTGATCGAAGGCGCGTACCTGGTGCGCGCCGATTCGCGCTGCCGCGCCAACGAGGACGTCGATCGCGCCGGCACGACCGTCGTCGTCGGCAAGGGCAGCGCGTACGACCTGTTCCTCACGCGTGAGTTGAAGGCGGCGTCGTTCCTGCGCGTGCCCGGCGCCGCGGAGGTCGTGCAGACGCTGCGCGCCGGAGGCGCCGACGTGGCCGGCGGCATCCGGCAGGTCCTGGTGGAGGTGGCGGCCCAGGACCCCGGCCTGCGCACCCTGCCCGGCCGCTTCATGGTGATCCGCCAGGCGATGGGCCTCGCGCGCACGCGCGGGCCCGCGGCCGAGGCCGCGTTGCGCGCCTTCGTCGAGGACGTCAAGGCCAGCGGCTTCGTCGCCGAGGCCATGGCCCGGCATGCGGTGGCCGGCGCCAGCGTCGCCCCCGCCGACACGCATTCGAACTGAACTTCGCCAAGGACGCGACATGGACTCGCCCAAGCATCAACTCTCGATGACCGTGCTGATGACGCCGGACATGGCCAACTTCTCGGGCAACGTGCACGGCGGCACGATCCTGAAGCTGCTGGACCAGGTCGCCTATGCGTGCGCGGCGCGCTACGCGGGTCGCTACGTCGTAACGCTGTCGGTCGACCAGGTGATGTTCCGCGAGCCGATCCACGTCGGCGAGCTCGTCACCTTCCTCGCCTCGGTCAACCATACCGGCACCAGCTCGATGGAGGTGGGCATCAAGGTGCTGGCCGAGGAGATCCGCACCCAGCGCACGCGCCACGCCAACAGCTGCTTCTTCACGATGGTGGCGCTCGGCGACGACCGCAAGCCCGTGGCCGTGCCCCCGCTGGAGCCCAGGACGGCCGACGAGCGCCGGCGCCACCAGATGGCCGAGCTGCGCCGCGGCTTGCGCTCGGACTATCGCGCCCGCTACGACGCGCTGCGCCAGCAGGCCGACGGCGACGACGGCGGCTGACGCCCGGTGCGTCCGACGCCTGGACGCACGAGCCCCCGCCGGGTGGACCCGCGGGGGCAGCAGGGTCGAGTCAACGAGTTCGAATCACTCGTCGCGGCCACCGAACACGCCCAGGATGACCAGCAGGTTCTGGAACACGTTGTACAGGCTCAGGTACACGCCCAGCGTCGCGATGACGTAGTTCGTCTCATGGCCGTCCTGCACGCGCTTGAGGTCATGCAGCACGAAGGCCGAGAAGATGCCGATCGCCATCACGGACATCGTGATCATCAGCGCGCTCGACTGGATGAAGACGTTGGCGATGCCCGCCACCATCAGCATCACGGCGCCGACGAACAGCCACTTGCCCATCGTCGACAGGTCGCGCTTGATGATGGAGGACAGGCCGGCCATGCCCAGGAAGATCGTGGCGGTGCCGGCGAACGCCATCATCACGAGGCCGGTGCCGTTGGCCAGGCCCAGCACCATGCCCAGCAGGCGCGACAGCATCAGGCCCATGAAGAACGTGAAGCCCAGCAGCAAGGGCACCGCGGCCGACGAATTGCGGTTCTTCTCGATGGCCCAGATCAGGCCGAACGCGCCGACCATGAACACGACCAGGCCGGTGACGCCGGAGAACATGGCGCCCAGGCCCGTGGCCACGCCCAGCCAGGCGCCCAGCACGGTGGGCAGCATGGACAGCGCCAGCAGCGCGTAGGTGTTGCGCAGCACGCGCGCATTGCCTCCGGCCGAGACGACGCGGGCGTCTTCCGCGTACATCGGGCGGCGCGGGCGGTCGGAACTGGGTTGAAGGTTCACATTCACGGCAAGACTCCTTGCATTGGGGACAGCTCACTGTCGCTCGATCGACGATGCGAGTAAATGCGAATGAATCGAAACAATGCATCGCATAAATCGTATCGTTGAACGTTCATGAGGCGTTCGGCGCGGCCAGCTCGGCCGCCCGCGCGGCCTGGCGCCGGCCACGGGCGCGGATGTTCAGGAGCTCCACGGCCAGCGAGAAGCCGATCGCCGCGTAGATCACGGCCTTGGGCACGTGCACGCCGAAGGCCTCGGCGGCCAGCGTCATGCCCACCATCGCCAGGAAGGCCAGTGCCAGCACCTTGATCGACGGGTGGCGGTCGACGAACTCGCCGATCGGACGCGCCGCGAACATCATGACCGCCACCGAGGCGACCACCGCGGCGATCATCACGCCCACGCGGTCGACCATGCCCACGGCGGTGATCACGGAGTCCAGCGAGAACACGATGTCGATGACGGCGATCTGGGCGATCACGCTCCAGAAGGCCGCGGCGGCCGCCGGTTTCCCGGGGACTCGCGCGTTCTCGTCGCCCTGCTCCACCGCGTCGAAGATCTCGCGCGAAGCCTTGTACAACAGGAACGCGCCGCCGCCCAGCAGCACGAGGTCGCGGCCGCTGAAGGCGTGGCCGGCGAGCGCGAACAGCTCGGTCGTCAGGCCCATGACCCAGCTGAGCGACAGCAGCAGCGCGATGCGGGTGAGCATCGCGAACGCGAGGCCCAGGCGCCGCGCGGCGTCGCGCCGGGCGGCCGGCAGGCGGCCCACGAGGATCGTCAGGAAGATGATGTTGTCGACGCCCAGCACGATCTCGAGGGTCGTGAGCATCGCGAAGGCGACCCACAGGGTCGGGTCGAGGAGCAATTCCATGGTGCGGTTCCGGTGCGGTGCGGACGGGCAATTCTCGGCTCCGGGACTTTCAGCGTAAAGTCGTGATCAGCGACCTGTCACATCGAGAAAACCGCAGCATCGGAGCCGGGAGATGAACTACAAGCACCTGCACTACTTCTGGGCCGCGGCCAAGGCCGGCGGCGTCGTGCGCGCGGGGCAGCAGCTGGCCATCTCGCCGCAGACCTTGTCGGGGCAGATCAAGCTGCTGGAGGACCGGCTGGGCTGCGCGCTGTTCCGCAAGGCCGGGCGCGGCCTCGAGCTGACCGACGAGGGGCACCTGGCCATGGGCTACGCCGACCAGATCTTCGCGCTCGGCGCCGAGCTGGAGGCCCGCATCGGCAAGGGCAGCGGCGCGTCGTCGGCGCTCGACTTCCGCGTGGGCCTGTCCGACTCGGTGCCCAAGTCCATCGCCTACCGCCTGCTGGAGCCGGCGCTGTCGGCGGCCGCCAACGTGCGCCTGATCTGCCATGAGGGCAAGCTGGCCGACCTGCTGGGCCAGCTCGCCGTGCAGCGCCTGGACCTGGTGCTCGCCGACGAGCCGCTGGGTCGCCAGGCCGGCATGAAGGCGTTCAACCACGCGCTCGGTTCCACCGCGATGAGCTTCTTCGCGACGCCGGAGCTCAAGCGCTCGCTCACGGGCGCGTTCCCGCAATGCCTGGACGACGCGCCGATGCTGCTGCCGGGCAACGCGTCGGCGATGCGCCAGCGCTTCGACCTGTGGCTGGCCGCGCGCAAGATCCGGCCGCGCGTCATCGGCGAGTTCGACGACGCCGCCCTGATGAAGGCCTTCGGCGGCGAGGGCCGCGGCGTGTTCATGACGCCGGCGGTGCTCGAATCGGAGACCGCCGCGCAGTACGGCGTGCGCGTCGTCGGCCGCAGCGACGAGCTCGTCGAGGAGTTCCACGCGATCTCCACCGAGCGCCGCATCACGCATCCGTGCGTGGCGGCGATCACGAGCTCGGCGCGGGACCAGTTCTTCGTCGAGTGATCAGCCCGCGGGATGCGTCGGATCGACCCAGGCCACGTCCTCGGGCGGCTCGACCGGCTCGATGTCGAGGTTGACCGCGACCGCCTGGCCGTCGCTGCGCACGAGCACGCATTCGAGCACCTCGGTCGGACTCGCGTTGATCTCCTGGTGCGGCACGAACGGCGGCACGTAGATGAAGTCGCCCGGACCGGCCTCGGCGGTGAACTCCAGCCGCTCGCCCCAGCGCATGCGGGCGCGTCCCTTGACGACGTAGATCACGCTCTCGAGGTGGCCGTGGTGATGGGCGCCGGTCTTCGCATCGGGGTGGATGTGCACGGTGCCGGCCCACAGCTTCTGCGCGCCGGTGCGCGCGAACGTGATGGCGGCCTGGCGATCCATGCCGGGCGTCTGCGCGGTGTTCGGATCGAGCTTGTCGGCGGGCACGACGCGCACGCCGTCGTGCTTCCAGCGCGGGTCGTCGGGGTGGGCGTTCGGATCGGACATGGGGCACCTCCGGCCAAGAGCGCCCCATTCTCGCCTCAATCGAGGAATTCCTCGTCCGACAGGAATGCCGACACGCCCTCGACCTCGTCGTGGTGGTGCTTGGCGTGGTACATCGCGCGGTCGGCCTCGCGCAGGAAGCGCGAGGCGTCGGCCGGCGGCCTGTACAGGCTGATGCCGATGCTCGCGCGCAGCCGCACGGCCTTGTGCGTCTCCAGCGGCGGCTTCATCGCGTCGATGATCTTGTCGGCGATCGCGCGCGCCTGCTCCAGCGTGGCGATGCCCTCGGCCAGCACGGTGAACTCGTCGCCGCCGAGGCGCGCCACGGTGTCGCCCGGCCGCAGGCACGATTCGAGGCGGCGGGCCACCGCGATCAGCAGCTCGTCGCCGACGCTGTGCCCCAGGCTGTCGTTGACGTTCTTGAAACGGTCGAGGTCGATGAAGAGGACGGCGAAAGAGTAGCTCAGGCGCCGCTTGGCGTGGGCGATGGCCATGCC
>DATCRO010000435.1:0-9137 GCA_036569025.1 Burkholderiaceae bacterium | reverse complement strand
GTGCTCTCGGGCGGCGAACAGCAGCGGGTCGCGCTCGCCCGTGCCTTCGTCGTCCGGCCCAAGCTGCTGCTGGCCGACGAGCCCACCGGCAGCCTCGACTTCGCCACCGGCGAGACGGTGATGCAGCTGATGTTCGACCTCAACCGCGAGATCGGCACGACGCTGGTGCTGGTGACGCACGACAAGACGATCGCGGCGCGCTGCCAGCGCCAGCTGCACATCGAGGCGGGCCGGCTGCTGGATACGCCGATGGCGTGAGCCACTCCGGAAACGCCTTGCCCGTATCCGCAATCACGGTCGGAGATCGCGGAAAAACGCGTCGACCGACGTCAGCATCAGCGCGGTATGCGTGCTCCAGAAATGGAAGGTGTGCGCGCCCGGTTCCTCGGCGTAGTCGAACGCCGCGTGGCGCTTCTGCAGCACGGCGACCAGGTCGTGGTTGCTGGAAAGCAGGTCGTCCTTCGTGCCGCAGCGAAGCACCAGCTTCTCGGGCAGGCGCCTTGCGTGCTCGACCTGCTCGAGCAGCTGCGGCGGATACCAGCCGGCCAGCGCCACGCCGAAGCCGTACTGCTGTGGATGCCGCACCGCCAGCGCCACGGTGCCGTAGCCGCCCAGCGACATGCCCGCCACCGCGGTCTGCGCGCGCGTCGCGTGCAGGCCGTAGGTCGACTGCAGCCACAGCGGCAGCTCGGTCGCGAGGAAGCGATCGCCGGCGCCGTCGTACGCGTCGCGCCCGGCGCTGGGCATCACGATGACGAACGGTCGGATCGTGCCCGCCGCGATCAGGTGGTCCATGTAGCGCTCGACGTGACCCGTGCGGAACCACTGGTCGGCGTCCATCGAGCTGCCGTGCAGCAGCCACAGCACCGGCAGCCGCTGGCCGTTCCTGAATCCGGGCGGCAGGTAGACGTTGACCGTCATCGTCGCGCCCAGCTCGCGCGACGCCACCTGGCGCACCTGCACCTGCCCGCGCGGCGTGCCGGGCGCGACCGCCCACGGCCCGTCGCCGACGAACACGAACGAGTGCTGGCCGCCCTGGCCGTCGGCGTCGTGGTCGGGCGTGGCGGGATCCTGCACCCACTGGCCGTCGACGACGAACTTGTACAGCCACTGGCCCGGCTCGAGGTCGAGCGCGGTGTGCCAGGTGCCGTTCTCGTCGCGCTGCATGGCCACCTTGCCCGCGTCCCAGTCGGTCATCTCGCCAGCCAGGAAGACCTGCCTGGCATCCGGGGCGGCGATGCTGAAGCTGGCCGGCGCGGCGTGGGCGGGCGGGGCGCACGCCAGCATGAGGCCGGCTGCGAGGGTCGCGAGAAGGCGCATGGCGAAAGGGCGGTCACGAGAGGGTGGCCGACCATGCTAGTCGACGCGTCGCGCGGTCGACGCCGGCGCCAAGAAAAAAGCGCCCGGCCTGGCCCAGGCGGGGCGCTTTCGCGGGGCGCCGCGGCGACGCGGGCGCCGCGGATCCGGCGTCTTACTTCTTGGCGGCGGAGGCCGGCGCGGCGGCGGGAGCGGCCGGCGCCTGTTGCTGCTGTTGCTGCTGCTGTTCCGCGGCGAACTTGTAGTCGGTCTTGGCGGACTTGCGCAGCTTCTCCTGGTACTCCTGGAGCTTGACCTGTTCCTTCTGCTGCTTGATCTTGTCCTTGACTTCGTCGAACGACGGGAACTGCGCGGCGCGCGTGTCTTCCAGGCGGATGATGTGGTAGCCGAACTGGGACTTGACCGGGGTGTCGGTCATCTGGCCCTTCTTCAGGCCCTGCATCGCGGTGGCGAACTCGGGCACGTAGTTGCTCGGCTTGGCCCAGTCGAGGTCGCCGCCCTTTTCAGCCGATTCGGTGTCCTTGGAGCTCTTCTTGGCCACGTCCTCGAACTTCGAGCCGGCCTTGATCTGGGCGATCAGCTTCTTGGCCTCGTCCTCGCTGTCGACCAGGATGTGGCGCGCGTGGTACTCGAGGGCCGACTGCTCGGCCTTGATCTGGTCGTACTCGGCCTTGGCTTCGGCGTCGCTGACCGGGTGCGTCTTGATGAAGTTCTGGAACAGCGTGTTGATCAGCACGGTCTGGCGCACGAGTTCGAGCTGCGCCTTGTAGTCGGCCGACTGGGGGATGCCCTGCTTCTCGGCTTCCTGGGCGAAGATCTCGCGCAGCACGACCTGGTCCTTGGCCTGGGCCTTGACCTCGGGCGGCACGTCCTGCTGCTGGCCGTGCGTGGCGGTCTTGATCAGCGCGTCGACACGCGACATGGGCACCGGCTTGCCGTTGACGGTGGCGACGTTCTGCGCCATCACGGACAGCGGCAGCACGAGCGCGGCGATCAGCGCGGTCGAAGATTTGAAATTCATGCTGGGAGACTTTCGAGCAAACGGTTTTGGACGTGAACGGGAACAATCAAGTTCCCGGGGGTTTCCCCATGTCGCCGGAGAAATTCAGGTTGCGGAAACCCGGATACTCCTTGACACATCGAAACGCACCCATCGAGAAACTCTATCGAGAATCTCCGACGCGGAAACAAAGCGGAAGCGAATGGCTCAGGCTTCTTCCGGCGTGCGGGCGTCGATGGCGAGCGCATGAACGCCCTCGGCCATCCAGGGGCGGAGGGCATCATACACGAGGCGATGGCGCGAAATACGGGGCAATCCCGCGAACTTCGCGCTCACGATGCGCAGGTTGAAATGCGCGCCTTCACGCGCGCCGGCATGCCCGGCGTGCGCCGCGCTGTCGTCGACGAGTTCGAGCACCAGGGGCTCCAGGCGCTCGGTCAGGGCCTGCGTCATCGCGTCGCGCAAAGGGGTGGAAGCCATCGTCAGGGCGCCGGCTTGTCGGCCGTCAGTTCGGGTTCGACGTGCTTGCCGAGGTAATAGAACGCGACCAGCAGGAACACCGCCATCAGCGCCGTGGTGCCGAAGGTATGGAAGCCGACCCAGTAATCGCGGAAGAAGTAAACGACCAGGAGATTGACCAGGCCCATCAGCGCGAAAAAGGCGACCCAGGCGAAATTGAAGCGCTGCCAGACCGTGTCGGGAACGACCATGTCGTTGCCTAGCGTCGCCCGCCACAGGTTCTTGTGGAAGAAGGTCTGGCTGCCCCAGAAGATCAGGCCGGTGACCCAGAAGTAGATGCTGGGCTTCCACATGATGAACATCTGGTTGTGGAACCAGACGGCCAGGCCGCCGAACACGATGATCATCGCGGTGCTGACCCACAGCATCAGGTCGATCTTGCGTCCCGCGATCTTGTACCAGCTGACCTGCACCAGGGTGGCGGCGATCACGACGGCCGTGGCCAGCAGCGCCGGCGCCTCGGTCGAGCCGACCACGCCGCCTTGCACCACGGCGCCGAGCCAGTGCGTGGCGAACGCGGCGCCCTGGTCGGGCATCCTTCCCGCGATCTTGTACGTCGCGAAGAAGAAGATCAGCGGAAGGATGTCGAAGAGGAGTTTCATGGTCGGCGGGCCGCCCGGCATGCGGGGCCGGGCGCGGACGCCGGCTGCGGAGGCGGCGCGGTGGGACGGTGATGCGGCGCGCGCCGGGAAGCGGTGCGTGCCGGGGGCGAAGTCTAGCGCAGGCGCGTCGCGCGCCTCAGGACGAGCAGGACACCTCGATGTGGCGCGCCCAGTCGGGCGGCAGCGCGGCATAGCGCTCGCGGCCCGGCTGCTCGTCGTACGGCCGGCGCAGCAGGTCGTGCAGTTGGCGCAGTTCGCCGAAGTCTCCCGCCTCGGCCTTGGCGATCGCCTCCTGCGCCAGGTGGTTGCGCAGCACGAACTTGGGGTTGGCGCGGTCCATCGCGGCGTGGCGCTCGGCGTCGGGGCGCGCCTCGGCCTCCAGGCGCCGCAGGTAGCGCTCGCCCCAGGCGTCGGCGGCGGCGCGGTCGATGAAGTGGTCGCGGAACGCGGCGGGCGTCGCGCCGGCGCCGCGGTCGAACCGCGCCAACGCGCGGAACGCGATCGTCATGTCGACGCGCTCGCCGGCCATCAGCTGCAGGAGGTCGTCCAGCAGTTCCTTGTCGCCGTCCTGCGCGAGAACCAGGCCCAGCTTGGCGCGCATGTGGTCGGAATAGGCGTCGATGAAGCGGTCGCTGAAGGCGTCGAGCACGGGCGGCAGCGTGGTGTCGGGATCGGCGCACAGCGGGCGCAGCGCGTGGGCCAGCGCGTGCAGGTTCCACCAGGCGATGTTGGGCTGGCGTGCGAAGGCGTAGCGGCCGCCGGTGTCGGAGTGGTTGCAGATGTGACCCGGGTCGAAGCCGTCGAGGAAGCCGAACGGGCCGTAGTCGATCGTCAGGCCGAGGATGGACATGTTGTCCGTGTTCATCACGCCGTGCGCGAAGCCGACCGCCTGCCAGTGCGCGACCGTCGCGGCCGTGCGCCGGACGACTTCGGCCAGCCAGGCGTGCAGCGGGTCGAGCCCGTCGGCGCCGTCGCGCAGGTCCGGGAAGTACGCGGCGATCGTGAAGTCGACCAGACGGCGCAGCGACTCGTGCTGGCCGCTGTGGGCAAAGTGCTCGTAGTGGCCGAAGCGCAGGAAGCTGGGCGCGACGCGGGTGACGACGGCGCCGGTCTCGGGCGTCTCGCGCATCACGGGCAGGGCCGAGCCGGCCACGCACAGGGCGCGCGTGGTCGGAACGCCCAGCGCGTGCATCGCCTCGGAGCACAGGAACTCGCGGATCGACGAGCGCAGCACGGCGCGGCCGTCGCCCATGCGCGAGTACGGCGTGCGGCCGGCGCCCTTGAGCTGGATCTCGAACGACGGGCCGCCGGCCTCGGGTTGCCATTCGCCCAGCAGCAGGGCGCGGCCGTCGCCGAGCTGGCCGGCCCAGACGCCGAACTGGTGGCCGCTGTAGACCGTGGCCATCGTGTGCAGGCCGGGCCAGGTCGCGCGGCCGGTGAGCACGTCGAGGGCGCGCCAGTCGGCGCGCGTGGCCCAGTCCGATGGCCAGCCGAGCAGGGCGGCGCAGTCGTCGCTGGTGGCGACCCAGTGCGGCTCGGGGAAGGGCTGCGCGGGCAGGTCGGTGCCGAACGGGTGGCGCGCGCGCGTCTCCGCGGGGATGGATTCGGCGTCGCGGCGCACGTCGGGCACGTCGTGCGCGAAGCGCGCGAAACGGTTGATCCAGCGCGCGGCGTCGGGGCCGGTGGGGGCTTGGGCGGAGTCGATGTCGGACATTGGCAACCAGTCTAGCGAGCCCTCTGGCGCAGGGGCGCCGAAGGGCCTTACAGTAGGGCAGCCCTTCGCTGTTGGCGGGTGTCGCAGGAGCGACAGCGCGGCGGGGCCGACACGACAACGAGGAGACATGCGATGACCGTCCTGATGGGCCAGATGATGAACATGCCGCTGACCGTGTCGTCGATGATCCGGCACGCGGCGCGCCATGCGGGCGAGGTCGAGATCGTGTCCAAGCGCTGCGAGGGCGACATCCACCGCAGCAACTGGGCGCAGGTCGAGAAGCGCGCGCGCCAGCTCGCGCAGGCGCTGCGGGCGCTGGCCGTCGCGCCGGGCGAGCGCGTCGCCACGCTGGCCTGGAACGGCCACCGCCACGTCGAGATCTACTACGGCGTCTCGGGCTCCGGCCGCGTCTGCCACACGATCAACCCGCGGCTGTTCCCGGAGCAGATCGAGTGGATCGCCAACGACGCCGAGGATGCCGTGCTGTGCTTCGACTCGGGCTTCCTGCCGCTGGTCGAGAAGCTGGCGCCGAAGCTCAAGACGGTGCGCCACTTCATCCTCATGGGCCACCGCGGACAGATGCCCGCGTCCACCAGCCTGCCGAACCTGCTGTGCTTCGACGACCTGCTGGCCGGGCACGCGGGCGACTACGACTGGCCCGAGCTCGAGGAGCAGACGGCCGCCACGCTCTGCTACACCTCGGGCACCACGGGCAATCCGAAGGGCGCGCTCTACAGCCATCGCTCCATCGTGCTGCACTCGTACGCCGCGGCGCTGCCCGACGCGATGAACTGCTCCACGCGCGACGTCATCCTGCCCATCGTGCCGATGTTCCACGTCAATGCCTGGGGCATCCCGTACACCGCCGCGATGGTCGGCGCCAAGCTGGTGATGCCGGGTCCGTTCCTGGACGGCGCATCGCTGTACGACCTGTTCGAGTCCGAGAAGGTCACCTTCAGCGCCGGTGTGCCCACCGTCTGGCTGGGCCTGCTGAACTACATGAAGGCCAACGACCTGAAGTTCAGCACGTTCAAGCGCACGGTCATCGGCGGTTCGGCCTGCCCGCCGGCGATGATGAAGTCGTTGCAGCAGGACTACGGCGTCGAGGTGATCCACGCCTGGGGCATGACGGAGCTGTCGCCGCTGGGCACGCTGTCGAAGCTGCAGTCCAAGCACGAGGCGCTGCCGGCCGAGGAGAAGCAACGCCTGCTGCAGAGCCAGGGCCGCGTGATCTTCGGCATCGACATGGCCATCATCGACGACGAGGGCCGCTCGCTGCCATGGGACGGCAAGGCGGCCGGCAACCTGGTGGTGCGCGGGCCGTGGGTGATCTCTAGCTACTTCAAGTCCAAGGACTCGCCGCTGGTCAGCGTGGACGGCGAGCCGGGCTGGTTCCCCACCGGCGACGTCGCGGCCATCGACGCCGACGGCTTCATGTTCATCACCGACCGCAGCAAGGACGTGATCAAGTCCGGCGGCGAATGGATCAGCTCGATCGAACTCGAGAACATCGCCATCGCGCACCCGTCGGTGCACGAGGCCGCGGTCATCGCCTGCAAGCACCCGAAGTGGGACGAGCGCCCGCTGCTGGTGGTGGTGCCCAAGCCGGGCGCGACCGTCACGCGCGAGGAACTGCTGCGCTTCTTCGACGGCAAGATCGCCAAGTGGCAGATCCCCGACGACGTGGCCGTCGTCGCCGAGCTGCCGCACACGGCCACCGGCAAGTTGCAGAAGCTGCGCCTGCGCGAGCAGTTCCGCGACCACGTGCTGCCGACGGCCGGCTGAGCGGGCCGGGAAGGCTTGTCGCGACCGCGACAGGCGCATTCGGGGTAGTCCCTGCAGCGCGGCCGCCCGGTGTTGGGCTAACGTCACCCCGACCGCGAGCCGCGCGGCGACCACGGAGACAAAGCCATGACGTTCCTGAGCAAGCCCCTGGCGTTCGCTTCCACCCTCGGGCTGGCCTGCCTCGCGCTGCATCCCGGCGCCGCGTTCGCGCAGAAGGGCGAGACGGTCAAGATCGGCTGGATCGACCCGCTGTCCGGCCTGATGGCGCCCATCGGCCAGAACGAGCTCAAGACCTTCCAGTACCTGGCCGAGCTGTTCAACAAGAACAACCCCGCCGGCGTGAAGTTCGAGATCGTGCCGTTCGACAACAAGGTGAGCCCGGCGGAATCGCTGACGGCGCTGAAGTCGGCCATCGACCAGGACATCCGCTACATCACCCAGGGCGACGGCTCGGGCGCGGCGGGCGCGCTGGTGGACGCCGTCAACAAGCACAACGAGCGCAACCCGGGCCACGAAGTGCTGTACATGAACTACGCGGCCGTCGACCCCGACCTGACCAACGGCAAGTGCAGCTACTGGCACTTCCGGCTCGACGCCGACACCTCGATGAAGATGGAGGCCCTGACCACCTTCATCAAGGACCAGAAGGACATCAGGAAGGTCTACATCCTCGGCCAGAACTACGCGCACGGCCTGCAGGTGGCCAAGTACGCCAAGGCCGACCTCGCGCACAAGCGTCCCGACATCGAGATCGTCGGCGAAGACCTGCACCCGCTGGCCAAGGTCACCGACTTCGCGCCCTACGTCGCCAAGATCAAGGCCTCGGGGGCCGATACCGTCATCACCGGCAACTGGGGCACCGACCTGTCGCTGCTGGTCAAGGCGGCCAACGAGGCCGGGCTGAACGTCAAGTTCTTCACCTACTACGCCAACAACTCCGGCACGCCCACCGCCATCGGTGCGGCCGGCGCCGGCCGGGTGTACTTCGTGGGGTATGGCCACCCGAACATGAGCGGCCCCATCCGCAAGCTGCAGGACGACTTCAAGGCCAGGTTCAACGACGACCTCTACGTCGCCGACCTCTACACCGAGCTGCAGCTGCTGTCCGAGGCGATGGCCAAGGCCAGGTCCACCGACCCGGTGAAGGTGGCCGCGGCGCTCGAGGGCATGAAGTTGAAGAGCTACAACGGCGACATCGAGATGCGCAGGACGGACCACCAGTTGCAGCAGGACCTGTGGATCTCGGTGTGGCAGAAGACGGACGCGAAGAACCCGTACTCGGTCGAGAACACGGGCTACACGTTCGCGCCGGTGGCGCACTACGACGCGTACGTCGCCAGCACCCCCACCTCGTGCCAGATGAAGCGGCCGTCCTGATGGTGCAGGCGGTGACGGAGGGAATCGTCATCGGCATGCGTGGATCCTGCGACTGCACGCAGGATGACGGGTTGGCGCTTCGCGGCGGCGCGCGCCGTGCGGTCGGGCGCCAGCGCAGTCGCGCGATGACGGGCGGGCGCTTCGCGCTGCGCTCCGGGCCGTCGGACGGGCGCGTCGCGGTGCGCTTGGGGCCGTCGGGCGCCGGGCCGCGTCGCGGCTTGCCGCCATGTCGTCATCGTGCGCGCAGCAAAGCGCAGTCGCAGGATCCACGCGGGCCACGGTGCGCCCCTCGACCGAGCCGAGGCCTGGCTGGTGACGCGGCATCGAGCAGTGGCCGAGCGGCCTGACCCTCACCGTGGACCAGACCGTCATCAACATCCTCAACGGCCTCAGCTCGGGGCTGCTGCTGTTCATGCTCAGCTCGGGCCTGACGCTGATCTTCAGCATGATGGGCGTGCTGAACTTCGCCCATGCCGGCTTCTACATGCTGGGCGCGTACGTGGGCTACGCGAGCTCGCGCATCGTCGGCTTCTGGCCGGCGCTGGCCGTCGCGCCGGTCGTCGTGGGCGTGCTGGGCGCGGCGTTCGAGCGCCTGTGCCTGCGCCGGGTGCACCGCCACGGCCACGTGCCGGAGCTGCTGGTCACGTTCGGGCTGAGCTATCTCATCCTGGAGCTGGTGCAGGTCGTCTGGGGCCGCGCGCCGGTCGCCTTCGACCCGCCCGCGGCGCTGTCGCGGCCGGCGTTCACGCTGGTGCAATCGGCCGCGACGGGGCTGTCGGTGGCGCTCGGCCAGGCGGACGCTGCCACGTGCGCGCACGCCGCG
>DATCRO010000434.1:0-2138 GCA_036569025.1 Burkholderiaceae bacterium | reverse complement strand
ATCAGCCGGATGTATTCCGGCACCGGCGTGTGCGCGGGACACGCCCACTGGCAGTCGACCACCTTGTGGAAATAGTCGGGCGAGGCACTGTTGGCGATTTGCACGTTGCAGTCTCCTTCGCGCGGGCCCGGCGCGCGTGTGCGCCGAACGGGGCGTCCCAAGTCTAGGCCGATCGGATTTGCCCTGGGCTCAGGTCAAACGTTGCCGCGAAAGCCCCCCGGCAGCCACGCGGCGGCGTATAAAGGAAGCATCCTTCGTCCAGGAGCCCGCGATGAAAGCCAAGACCAGCCCCACGGCCGCCGAACTCGCCCAACTGGACACCTACCACGCCCAGGTACGCGGCCACCTCGATCGCCTGGCCGCCCTCGCCTCCCGGATCGAGAACGGCCAGCTCGACGCGGACACCGGCGCCGAAGCCTGCGCCGTCGAGGCGTTCTTCTCCGGCTCGATGCAGGAGCACCACCGCGTCGAGGAGGCCGGCGTGTTCCCGTTCCTGCTGGCCAGCGACGACAAGGAACTGGTCGATGTCGTGCGCACCCTGCAGCAGGACCACGGCTGGATGGAGCAGAACTGGATCGAGCTCGCGCCGCAGCTGCGCGCCATCGCCCAGGGCAACAGCTGGATCGACCCGGCCGAGTTCATGCACGGCGCCGAGGTGTTCCTCGAGCTGAGCTACGGGCACTCGGCGCTCGAGGAGGCCGTCGTCTACCCGCGGGCCCAGGCGGCGCGGGATGCCCAGGGCGCCCGCCAGGTGGCCGGCACGCCGGGCTGAATTCCCGCGGTGGCGCGACGATGCCGGACCCTTCGGGAGCCGCCCGGTGCGCCGTCAGTGCCCGAACATGCCCCGCACCTCGTCGACGTCCACCTGCAGCTTGACGAACGCCTCGGTGCCGCGGGCGATGTTCTGCGCACCGACGCCGCTGTGCGAGCGCGTCGCGCCGACGTACACCACCGTGCCCATCGACTTGCGCAACGCGTAGGTCAGCGACGTCGTCAGGCCCGACTCGCGGTCGGCCGCGACGCCCGCCTCGGCCTTGCGGTCGACGGTGGAGCGTTGCACGATCAGGCGCAGGTTCTGCCGCGCGTCGATGTGCCACACGCCCAGCAGCTGCGACGCCGTCTCGCGATAGGCCAGCAGCGAGCCGTTCTTCAGCCACGCCGCCCAGATGCTCGGCTCGATCTCGATCGCCGCGAACGGGCGGGTGGACAGCATCAGGTTGACCTGCCCGCCCGGACGCACGACGCCGGCCGTGACGTCGGCCATCCTGCCGAGCGAGACGGTGGCGTCGAACAGCGGAATGGACTGCGCCAGCGTCGACGTGTACTCGCCCTTCCAGTAGTGCTCGGCCAGCAGGCGCCCACCGGAGGTCGCGCGCACCTTGGACAGCCCGTGCCACGAGAGCCAGGCCTGCGTGTTGCGCGGCAGGCTCACCCACACGTCCGGCGCCAGCGATTCCTGGATCACGTCGCCGTTGATGCGGTCGCGCACCAGCGAGCCGCGCAGGTTCAGCCACATCTCGTTGATGGGCGCGAGGTCGCGGAACACCATCGACGGGTGGACCTCGATGTCGCGGATGCCCACCTGGTTGACGAAGCCCGTGTCGTGGCGGAACTGCGGGCTGATGTCGAGGTCGGAGATCTCCAGCTGCGTGCGGTCGGTGTAGCGCATAAGCTTGAGGAACACCGAGTCGCCGGTGGTCGTCGCCCCCTTGGCGAGGGTGACGTCGCCGGTGGCGCCGTCCGTGAACGGCTGCGCCGTCGTCTGCGAGCGCAGCCACTGGCCCTTCACGCGCCAGGCGTCGTCGAGCTGCCAGTTGAAGTCGGGTCCGGCGACGCTGTTGTCGCCGCGATCGCCCTCGTAGCGGCGCGCGGCCAGGATGCCGCCCAGCTGGAACCTCGCCGCGTCGTCGAGGTCGGCGTGCACGCGCGCGGACAGCGAGCGCGAGCCCGGCTGAAGCGCGGTGTCGGTGCCGTAGCCGTGGGGCAGCAGCGTCTCGCCGCCGCCCTTGTCGTCGATGACGAACGCCGTGCCGGCCAGCGACGCGCTGCGCCACGTCGAGCGCACGCCCCAGCGCGGCGCCGTGAAGCTGCGCGTGTACATCGCCTCGGTGGGCGAGTGCAGCAGGTCGCTGGACTCG
>DATCRO010000433.1:0-4046 GCA_036569025.1 Burkholderiaceae bacterium | reverse complement strand
GCGTAGGCGATCGTCGCGGCTTCTGCGCTCGTCTCAGAAGCCTTCGAGGCCGGGAGGGACGCCCGGCTGCAGGGTCGCGAGCTAGCGGCGGCCGAACGCCGTCCCGCAGGGAATGCCGATGTTCCAGGAAAGGCCGGACATCGCCCGTCAGTGCACGTCGACCGGATACGTCCCCAGGATCTTGAAGAACCCGCACACCTTGCGCAGGTCCTCGAGCGCCTGGCGCACGTGGTCCTGGTCGGGGTGGCCCGCGATGTCGACGTAGAAGTAGTACTCCCACTGGCCAGAGCGCGCCGGGCGCGACTCGAACTTGGTCATCGACACGCCGTTGGCCTTCAGGGGCACGAGCATGTCGTGCAGCGCGCCGGGGCGGTTCGACACCGTCACGACGAGGCTGGTGCAGTCGTGGCCGGACGCCTTGGGCGCGGGATGGCGCTCGGTGTGCGTGATGACGGCGAAGCGCGTGCGGTTGTTGGCGTCGTCCTGGATCGCGGGCGACACCACGTGCAGGCCGTACTCGCTGCCGGCGCGCGTGCTCGCGATGGCGGCCAGCGTCGGGTCGAGCGAGGCCAGGCGTGCCCCTTCGGCGTTGCTCGCGACCGGGCGGCGCTCGGCGTGCGGCAGGTGGTCGTTGAGCCACATGTGGCATTGCGCCAGCGCCTGCGGGTGCGCGCAGACGGCGGAGATGCCTTCGAGCGAGTTCGTCTTGCGCAGCAGGTTGTGGCGCACGAACAGGCTGGTCTCGCCGATGATGAACAGCGGCGTGACGAGGAACTGGTCGAGCGAGCGCGCGACCATGCCCTCGGTGGAGTTCTCGACCGGCACGACGCCGAAGTCGGCGGCGCCGGCGGTGGTCACGCGGAACACCTCGTCGACGCTGGCGCACGGCACGCGCACGATGGACGAGCCGAAGTAGCCGAGCGCCGCCTCCTCGCTGAACGTGCCCGCGGGGCCGAGGTAGGCCACGCGCGTGGGCGTCTCCAGCGCGCGGCAGGCCGACATGATCTCGCGCCAGATCGGCGCCACGCTCTCGGTCTTGAGCGGGCCGGGGTTGACCGCCTTGAGGCCGTCGATCACCTGCGCCTCGCGCTCGGGGCGGAAGGCCACCGAGCCCTCGCGCTTCTTGACCTCGCCCACCGTCTGCGCGAGCCTGGCGCGGCGGTTCAGCGCTTCGAGCAGCTCGCGGTCGAGGGCGTCGATCTGCACGCGCAGCGCGAGCAGTTCCGGGTTGGGAGCATCGTTCTCAGCCATGGCGCGCGGCGAATTCGTTGAGGTACTCGACCAGCGCCTTCACGCCGTCGACGGGCATCGCGTTGTAGATGGAGGCGCGCATGCCGCCCACGCTCTTGTGGCCCTTGAGCGCGAGCAGGCCGCGCTCCCTGGCGCCGGCCAGGAACGTGTCGTCGAGCGACTCGTCGCGCAGCCAGAACGGCACGTTCATGCGCGAGCGCGAGTTCCTGGCGACGCGGTTGACGTAGACGTCGCTCGCGTCGAGCGCCGCATACAGCATCGTGGCCTTCTCGATCGCGCGCGCTTCCATCGCCGCGACGCCGCCCTGGGCCTTGATCCACTTGAAGGTCAGGCCCGCGATGTAGATCGCCCACGTCGGCGGCGTGTTGAACATGGAGTCGTTGTCCGCGACGACCCGGTAGTCGAATACCGACGGCGTGATCGGCAGCGCATGGCCGATCAGGTCCTCGCGCACGAAGACCATCGTCAGCCCCGCGGGGCCGACGTTCTTCTGCGCGCCGGCGAAGGCCGCGCCCACGCGCGACCAGTCGATGGGCCGCGACAGGATGTGCGACGAGCAGTCGATCACCAGCGGCGCGTCGCTGCCCAGCGCCTTCAGGTCGGGCAGGGACTGGAACTCGATGCCGTCGACCGTCTCGTTGCTGCAGATGTGCACGTACGAGGCGCCCGGGCGCAGCGTCCAGGTGGACGGATCGGGGATCGCGCTGTCGGCGGTGCCGGCGTTGCTCGCGGCGATGGCGACGTCCGCGTAGCGGCGCGCCTCGGCGATGGACTTCCTCGACCAGCCGCCGGTCTGCACGAAGTCGACCTGGCCGCCGCGCGACAGGTTCATCGGCACGATGGCGTTCTCGCCGAGCCCGCCGCCCTGCATGAACAGGATGCGGTAGTTCGAGGGCACGGCCAGCAGCTCGCGCAGGTCGGCCTGGGCCTCGGCCGCGATCTGCATGAACTCCTTGCCGCGATGGCTCATCTCCATCACGCCGACGCCGCAGCCATGCCAGTCGAGCATGTCGGCGGCCGCTTCGCGCAGCACCGGCTCGGGGATCGCGGCGGGGCCGGGCGCGAAGTTGTAGGGGCGCGTGTGGTCGGCCATCGCGTCAGGCCGCCGGTTCGTCGCCGCTCGGGGCTTCGCCGTCGGCGCCGTTGTCGCCGTTGTCGCCGTTCTCGACGTTCGCGTCGTTCTCGACGATGCGCTGCAGGCCCGACAGCTTGGCGCCGTCGTCCAGCGAGATCAGCGTGACGCCCTGCGTCGCGCGCCCGAGCTCGCGCACCTCGCTCACGCGCGTGCGCACGAGCACGCCCTTGTCGGTGATGAGCATGATCTCGTCGTTCGGGCGCACCAGCGTGGCCGCGACGACCTTGCCGTTGCGCTCGCTCTGCTGGATCGCGATCATGCCCTTGGTGCCGCGGCCATGGCGCGTGTATTCGACGATGGACGTGCGCTTGCCGAAGCCGTTCTCGGTGGCGGTGAGCACGCTCTGGGTCTCGTCCTCGGCCACCAGCATCGCGATGACCGACTGGCCGGCCTCGAGCGTCATGCCCTTGACGCCGCGCGACGTGCGCCCGTGCGGCGTCACGTCGGCCTCGTCGAAGCGCACGGCCTTGCCGCCGTCGGAGAACAGCATCACGTCGTGCTGGCCGTCGGTCAGCGCGGCGCCGATGAGGTGGTCGCCCTCGTCGAGGGTGACGGCGATGATGCCGGCCTTGCGCGGGTTGCTGAAGTCGTCCAGCGGCGTCTTCTTGACCGTGCCCTGCGAGGTGGCCATGAAGATGAAGTGATCCGACGGGAAGCTGCGGAACTCGCCCGTGAGCGGCAGCACCACGGTGATCTTCTCGTCCTTCTGCAGCGGGAACATGTTGACGATGGGCTTGCCGCGCGAGTTGCGGCCGCCCTGCGGCACCTCCCACACCTTGAGCCAGTAAACGCGGCCGGCGTCGGAGAAGCACAGGATCCAGTCGTGCGTGTTCGCGATGAACAGCTGGTCGACCCAGTCGTCGTCCTTGGTCTGCGTGGCCTGCTTGCCGCGGCCGCCGCGGCGCTGCGCGCGGTATTCGGCCAGCGGCTGGCTCTTGAAGTAGCCGGTGTGGCTCAGCGTGACCACCATGTCGGTGGGCGTGATCAGGTCCTCGGTGCCCAGTTCCTGCGTGTTGTGCTCGATCTGGCTGCGGCGCACCGCGAGCTTGCCGGTGCCGAACTCCGCCTTCAGCGCGAGCAGCTCGTCGCCGATGATGGTGGTGACGCGTTCCTTCCTGGCCAGGATGTCCAGCAGGTCGGCGATCTCCTTCATGACGTCGCGGTACTCGCCGACGATCTTGTCCTGCTCCAGGCCCGTGAGGCGCTGCAGGCGCATCTGCAGGATTTCCTGGGCCTGCGTCTCGGACAGGCGGTACATGCCGTCGCCCTGCAGGCCGTAGTGGTCGGGCAGGCCGTCGGGGCGGAACGCGCCGGCGCCGGCGGGGGAGTCGGCGCCCGCGCGCTCGAGCATCTCGCGCACCAGCGAGGAATCCCAGCCGCGCGACATCAGCGCCGTCTTGGCCACCGGCGGCGTCGGCGACTCCTTGATCAGCGTGATGAAGTCGTCGATGTTGGCCAGCGCCACCGCCAGCCCTTCCAGCACGTGGCCGCGGTCGCGCGCCTTGCGCAGCTCGTACACCGTGCGGCGCGTCACCACTTCGCGGCGGTGCTCCAGGAAGATCGAGATCAGCAGCTTGAGGTTGCACACCTTGGGCTGGCCGTCGACCAGCGCCACCATGTTCATGCCGAACGAGTCCTGCAGCTGCGTCTGCTTGTACAG
>DATCRO010000432.1:0-8247 GCA_036569025.1 Burkholderiaceae bacterium | reverse complement strand
TCGGCAACGAGACCAAGGTCAAGGTCGTCAAGAACAAGGTCTCGCCCCCGTTCAAGGAAGCCGAGTTCGACATCCTGTACGGCGAAGGCATCAGCCGCGAAGGCGAGATCATCGACCTGGGCGTCAACGCCAAGGTCATCGAGAAGTCCGGCGCCTGGTATGCCTACAACGGCGAGAAGATCGGCCAGGGCAAGGACAACTGCCGCGAGTTCCTGAAGGAGAACCCGGCGCTGGCCATCGAGATCGAGAACAAGGTGCGCGAATCGCTGGGCGTGCCGCTGGTGCCGGTCGTCGAGGCGCCCGCCGCCAAGAAGGGCAAGGCCGCCGCGGCCGAGTGAGCGCGGCGTGCGCTGACGTGCGCGGGATGGCGACATTGTCATCCTGCGCGTAGTCGCAGGATCCACCCCTGCCATGTCGCTTCCCGACAACCCACGGGAACCTTCCGCGCCGCGCCGGACGCGCGCGCGTCCGCGCCAGAGCCTCAAGATGCAGGCCATCGGTTTCCTGTCGCGGCGCGAGCACAGCCGCCAGGAGTTGCGCGCGAAGCTGCTGGAATCGCTGCGCAAGCGCGCCCGCGAGGACGCGGCGCTGGAAGCGGCGGCGGAGGAGGTGCGCCAGGCCGCACTGGCGCAGCCGTCCAACGGCATCGACGACGCGTTCGCGCCGCGCGCAGCCGAGCCGTCGCCAACGCCCGCGCGGACGCAGGCGTCGCGCCCGGGCGCTCGCCCGCAGTCGCAAGCGCTCGACACGCTGACGTTCGCGACCGGCGCCGCACTGCCCGCCCACCTTCGTGCGTGCCTGGAAGCCGGCGCCGGCTCGTCGGCCGATCCTGCTGCTTCGCAGAGGCGGCCCGGCCGCGCGGTTCCCGCCAATCCGTCCGGTGATGTTCTCGAGGACGCCGGCCGGTCCGACCACGCGTCCAGTGAGCCCGTCGTTCCCCGCGACTGCCCGGACGATGCCGACCTCGAACGCACCGACCCCGAGACCGCCGTCGACCGCCTGCTGGACTGGCTCGTCGTCAACAAGTACCTCAGCGACGCCCGCTTCGTCGAGAGCCGAGTCAACGCCCGCTCGCGCAAGCAGGGCACGCTGCGCATCAAGCTGGAGCTGTCGCGCCACGGTCTCGCGCTCGAGCCCGAACAGGCCACGGCCCTGCGCGAGACGGAGTTCGCCCGCGCCCGCGAGCTGTGGCAGCGCAAGTTCGGCGAGGTGGCGGCGGATCCGAGGCAGCGTGCCCGCCAGGCGCGCTTCCTGGCCGCGCGTGGCTTTGCGGCCGACGTGGTGCGCCGCGTCGTCGGCGGCCTCGACGAGGATTGACGGCGAGTTCCACCCGGCTCGCCAGCGCCCGCCGCGACACCCCGCCGCCATACGGGTGACCACCTACGGGTCGGACTTGGTGCGGTGCACCATGATAAAGTTCGTGGTTACATCGGGTTTACTGGCATCCGCGCCCTGCGGAGGCTCGCCCGGATGTGGCAATCCATCGCAAAATCTCCCGCTTGCGTTAATCCCGTCCACTGCCTCTCCCTCGCCTCGCCCGCGCTTCGCGCGTGCCCGACGCGACGCGCAGCTCCCCGGACACTCCCTTTAGTCGATCACTTCGAGAAGACGCTTCCATGAAGATCCACGAATACCAAGGCAAGGAACTCCTGCGCCAGTTCGGCGTGCCCGTGCCGCGCGGCTATCCCGCCTTCACGGTGCAGGAGGCGGTGGAAGCCGCTCAGAAACTCGGCGGCGGCGTCTGGGTCGTCAAGGCCCAGATCCACGCCGGCGGCCGCGGCAAGGGCGGTGGCGTCAAGCTCGCCCGTTCGATGGACGACCTCAAGAAGCTGTCCGGCGAGATCCTGGGCATGCAGCTCAAGACGCACCAGACCGGCCCCGAAGGCCAGAAGGTCCGTCGCCTGTACATCGAGGAAGGCGCGGACATCAAGAAGGAATACTACGTCTCGCTGGTCACCGACCGCGCGACGCAGAAGGTCGCCTTCATCGCCTCCAGCGAAGGCGGCATGGACATCGAGGAAGTGGCCCACTCCACGCCCGAGAAGATCATCACCGAGGTCATCGATCCGCTGACCGGCCTGAAGGCCGACCAGGCAAAGAAGATCGCCGCCGCCATCGGCCTGCCCGAAGGCTCGCAGGCCCAGGCCGTCGACCTGTTCCAGAAGCTCTACCAGTGCTACATGGACACCGACGCCTCGCTGGTCGAGATCAACCCGCTCAACTGCGACAGCAAGGGCAACCTGATCGCGCTGGACGCCAAGTTCAACTTCGACGCCAACGCGCTGTTCCGCCACCCCGAGATCGTCGCGTACCGCGACCTCGACGAAGAAGACCCGGCGGAGATCGAAGCCTCGAAGTTCGACCTCGCCTACATCAGCCTGGACGGCAACATCGGCTGCCTGGTCAACGGCGCCGGACTGGCCATGGCCACGATGGATACCATCAAGCTGTTCGGCGGCGAGCCGGCCAACTTCCTGGACGTCGGCGGCGGCGCCACGGCCGAGAAGGTGACCGAAGCCTTCAAGATCATGCTCAAGAACCCGCACGTCAAGGGCATCCTGGTCAACATCTTCGGCGGCATCATGAAGTGCGACACCATCGCCGAAGGCGTCATCACCGCCTGCAAGGCCGTGAACCTGCAGGTGCCGCTGGTCGTGCGCATGAAGGGCACGAACGAGGAACTGGGCAAGAAGATGCTGGCCGAATCGGGCCTGCCCATCATCGCCGCCGACACGATGGCCGAAGCCGCAACGAAGATCGTTGCCGCCGTCAAGTAAGCCCAGCCCAGACCAAGGAATCAAGCGAAATGTCGATCTACATCAACAAGGACACGAAGGTCATCACCCAGGGCATCACGGGCAAGACCGGGCAGTTCCACACCCTCGGCTGCCAGGCCTACGCGAACGGCAAGAACGCGTTCGTCGCCGGCGTGAACCCGAAGAAGGCGGGCGAGAAGTTCTCGGACATCCCCATCTTCGCCACCGTCGCCGAAGCCAAGCAGCAGACCGGCGCCGACGTGTCGGTCATCTACGTGCCGCCCGCGGGCGCCGCGGCCGCGATCTGGGAAGCCGTCGAGGCCGACCTGGACCTGGTGGTCTGCATCACCGAAGGCATCCCCGTGCGCGACATGCTGATGGTGCGCAACAAGATGAAGGCCAAGGAAGCCGCCGGCGGCAAGAAGACGCTGCTGCTGGGCCCGAACTGCCCCGGCCTGATCACGCCCGACGAGATCAAGATCGGCATCATGCCCGGCCACATCCATCGCAAGGGCCGCATCGGCGTCGTCTCGCGCTCGGGCACGCTGACGTACGAAGCCGTGGCGCAGCTGACCGAGATCGGCCTGGGCCAGTCGTCGGCGGTGGGCATCGGCGGCGACCCGATCAACGGCCTGAAGCACATCGACGTGATGAAGGCGTTCAACGACGATCCCGAGACCGACGCCGTCATCATGATCGGCGAGATCGGTGGCCCGGACGAGGCCGACGCGGCGCGCTGGTGCAAGGGCAACATGAAGAAGCCGATCGTCGGTTTCATCGCGGGCGTCACCGCCCCTCCCGGCAAGCGCATGGGCCACGCCGGCGCGCTGATCTCGGGCGGCGCCGACACGGCCGACGCCAAGCTCGCCATCATGGAAGAGTGCGGCTTCAAGGTCACGCGCAACCCGTCCGAGATGGGCAAGCTGCTCAAGGCCCTGCTGTGATCGGCTGACGAAGTTGCAACCGGCGGTTTCGCGCGACCCTCGCGCGGAGCTGAACGCAAGCTTGCCGTCCGCGGGTAGACTGCGAAGCGGCACGACGAGGAGCCCACGGGCTCCTTTTCTTTTGCCCGACCCACTCACCTCCTGCCGCCCGCGCGATCTTGGACCTCCTGCTGACCCCTGCCTTCTGGGCCGCCCTCGGCTCCATCATCCTGGCCAACGTCCTGCTGTCGGGGGACAACGCCGTGGTCATCGCGATGGCCGCGCGCGGGCTGCCCGCCCGCCAGCAGAAGAAGGCCATCGTGTTCGGCAGCGGGGCGGCCATCGTCATGCGGATCGTGCTGACGCTGATCGCCGTGAAGATGCTGGGCCTGCCGTGGCTCAAGCTCGTCGGCGGCATCGCGCTGCTGTGGATCGGCGCGAACCTGATGTCCGAAGAGGAGGAGCAGCACGACCAGGAGGCCCGGCCGATCGGCATCGGCGCGGCCGTGCGCACCATCCTCGTGGCCGATCTCGTGATGAGCCTGGACAACGTGCTGGCCGTGGCGGCCGCGGCCCAGGGCAACACGCCGCTGCTGGTGATCGGCCTGGCGGTCAGCATCCCGCTGATCGTCTTCGGCAGCACGATCATCCTCAAGGTGATGGAGCGCTTCCCGGCCATCATCGTCGCCGGCGCCGCACTGCTGGGCTGGCTGGCGGGCGAGATGATGCTCACCGATCCGGCCATCCCGCCGCGCCTCGGCGAGCCATCCGCCAACGCCGTGCGCATCGCCGGCATCGTCGGCGCGATCCTCGTCGTGATCGCGGGCAAGCTGCTGCAAAGGCGGGCGAAGGCGCGCGCCTGACCGGACGCCTGCTCAGCAGCGCGTGACGAAAGCCGCATTGAGCGCGGCTATCGATATCGGCGGGTTGACGGGCGCGCCGACTGCCGACAATCTTGCAGGATGCCGCGTTCCTCGCTCCCCAAGCCCGCACCGTCGCCCCAGGCGGCGCCGCCGGCGTGGTCCCGCTTGAAGCGCATGTTCGGGCTCGCACCCGGCGCCGCGGCCGCCCCCGCGATGCAGCACCTGCAGGTGCCGCAGTTCGGCCCGGCGACCGACATGCCCAAGGTGACCGACTACGCGCTGCAGCACGTCATCGCCCGCAGCGACCGCGCCACCATCTACCAGGCCACCGACCGCGCCAGCGGCCAGCTGATCGCGCTCAAGACTGTGCGCATCGGCAGCGCCAGCGGCACCGACCGCGGCCTCTGGCGCGAGCGCTTCCTGCGCGAGGCCGAGGCCGCCGCGCGGCTCAAGCACGACTACATCGTCACGGTGCATGCCGGCGGCGTGCAGGGCGAGGGCGACGCCACGACCGGCTGGCTGGCCATGGAGTGGGTGCACGGCACGGACATGTCGCGCTACGCCAGCGCCAACCGGCTGCTGCCCGAAGGCGTGGTGGTGGGCATCTGCCAGCGCGTGGCGCTCGCCCTCGACCTGGCGCACCGCTCGGGCATCGTCCACCGCGACATCAAGCCGTCCAACGTCCTGTTCGACCCGACCACCGGCGTCGTCAAGGTGACCGATTTCGGCTCCGCCCGCGTGGCCGACATGGCCGCCACCCGCAGTGGCGTCATGCTGGGCACCCCGGCCTACATGGCGCCCGAGCAACTGGCCGGGGCCGACGCCACGGCCCAATGCGACCTCTACGCGCTGGGCGTCCTGCTGTTCGAGCTGTTGATCGGCCGCCGGCCGTTCGAGTCCGACTCGATGGGCGACCTGCTCGCGCGCATCGCGCACCAGGACGCGCCCCGCGTGCGCGAGCTGCGCCCGGAGCTGCCGCCGCTGCTGGACGACGTGGTCGCCCGCCTGCTCGCCAAGAGCCCGGGCCTGCGCCAGGAAAGCGCCCGCCAGGTCGTGCTCGAACTGCGCCTGGCCCGCCAGCAGTGCGCCGCCGCCGAGCCGGGCAGCGCGGCCGCCGATTGGCCCGATACCGTGTCCGGCGACGATCCCCTGCATGAGTTGACGGCATCTTCCTCATTCCAAGGCACAATCGCCAGCTGATTGGCGTCTTTCAGCGCCTTGCCGCACCCTGCCGTCCTCATGATTCTTGAGTTCTTCAGCGTTACCGACACCGGCCGTGCGCGCCGCAACAACGAAGACTCCGTGGCGGTCGACGAGGCGGGGCGGATTGCCGTGCTGGCCGACGGCATGGGCGGCTACAACGCGGGCGAGGTCGCCAGCGGCATGGCCTCCGAGCGCGTCAAGGGCGAGCTGGGACAGCGGCTGAAGGGCCTGGGCGCCACGCCCACCGACTCGGAGATGAAGTCGGCGCTGCTCGACGCCGTCGATTCGGCCAACCGCGAGGTCTACGACGCCGCGATGTCCCACCCCGAATACGCGGGCATGGGCACCACGCTGGTGGTGGCCGTCTACCGGGGCGAGCGCCTCTGGCTGGGCCACATCGGCGACTCGCGCGGCTACCGATTCCGCAACGGCCACCTCGAGCAGCTGACCCGCGACCACTCGCTGCTGCAGGAGCAGATCGACGCCGGCCTGATCACGGCGGAACAGGCGGCCTACTCCATGCACAAGAATCTCGTTACACGTGCGGTGGGCGTGGACGAACTCGTCGACCTCGAAATACACGATTATCCGGTCGAGCCGGGCGATCTGCTGTTGATGTGCTCCGACGGCCTGTCCGACATGCTCTCCGACGAGCAGATCGAACAGCTGTTGCGCACCAACGACAGCCTCCCGGCGGCGGGTGCGATGCTGGTTCAGGCCGCCAACGCCGCTGGAGGGCGCGATAATATCGCGGTGATACTGGCTCGGGCCAAGGCGGGCACCCAGGGTTTCGGCAAGAGCTGGTGGTCCTTCTGGCGTTGACAGACCGGTCTTCACATACCGGACGATGAATTAAAAAGAGCGCTGCGGCGTTTCCGACAAGCGGACAAAATAGGCCGCGAGAGAAACTGAGGTTTTCAATGGGCAAACTCGTCGTCTCGCTCGATAACGTCGTGATCAAGGAATTCCAGATCACGAAGGAGCGCACAACGCTCGGCCGCCGGCCGTACAACGACATCGTGATCGACAACCTCGCCGTCAGCGGCGAGCACGCGGTCCTGACGGCGGCGCAGTCGGATGTCTACATCGAAGACCTGAACAGCACCAACGGCACCTACATCAACGGCAAGGCCGTCAAGAAGCAGCTGCTGTCCAACAACGACGTGGTCGAGGTCGGCAAGTACCGCATCAAGTTCCTGGCCGAGGAGGCCGAGGACTATGAAAAGACGATGATCCTGCGCCCGGGCGCGTTCGGCCGCGCGCCGGGCGCCGTCCCGCCGGGCGCGCCCGGCTCCGCTGCGGCGGCCACGCCGGCGGCCGCCGGCCCGGCGTCCATCAAGGTGCTCAACGGCGGCGCCGCCGGCCGCGAAGTGCTGCTGACCAAGGTCGTCACCACGGTCGGCAAGCCGGGCGTGCAGGTGGCCTCGGTCACCAAGCGCCCGGGCGGCTACGTGCTGTCGCATGTCGAGGGCTCGCGCCGCCCCAACGTCAATGGGCAGCCTGTCGGCGAAGAGGCGATCTCGCTGAAGCACGGCGACATCATCGACCTGGCCGGCACGCAGATGCAGTTCGTCCAGAACTGATCTTCCCGCCATCGCGAGTCGCGGCGTGACCCCCGCGCCCGACCGCGAGCCACCCTCCACGCCGGCGCCGCACGGCGCCCTGCACGCCGGCCCGCCGTTCTGGCGCCGCGCGCTCGAGCGCATCCAGCGCTGGCATCCGGCGCTGCGACTGACGCTGGTGGCCACCGTCCTGTGGCTGGTCGGCGCGTGGCACATCGCCGTCTCGCCGCTCGGGCCGCTCACGCGCCTGGAGCTGGCGCTCGACGACGTGCGCCAGTCCACGGCCCTCGCGCCGGTGACGCAGGCGCGGCAGGACATCGTCATCGTCGACGTCGACGACGCCAGCCTGCGCGAGCTCGGTCGCTGGCCCTGGCCGCGCGACCGGCTGGCCCGGCTGGTCGAGACGCTGTTCGACCAGGATCGCGCCGCTGCGCTGGGCATCGACCTCGTGCTGGCCGAGCCCGACGACCAGGCGCGCGGCGTGCGCGACGCGCTGTCCGCGCTGACGCGACTCGTGCCCGACGACGCGGCCCTGCGCGCGGGCGTCACGCGCTGGCGCGCGACGCTGGAGGCGCAGGCCGACCACGACGCCCGCCTCGCGCGCGCGCTCGCGGGGCACCCGGTCACGCTCGCATACCACTTCAACCACCAGGCCGGGCCTGCCGCGCAAGGCGCCGCCCGCGAGCTGCCGGCCCCGATCACCGAGGCCGACGTGCTGCCCGCCAGCGTGCTGGCGATGACGCCGTGGCAGGGCGTCGAGGCGCCGGTGCCCGAGCTGCTGCGCGCGGCGTCGGCCACCGGCTTCATCAACGCGCTGCCGGACGCCGACGGCGAGCTGCGCTCGACGCTGCTGGTGACGGGCTACGGCGGCGCGGTCTACGAATCGTTCGCGCTGTCGCTGTGGCGCCAATGGCGTCACGTGAGCGCGCTGCGGCCGGTG
>DATCRO010000431.1:0-5075 GCA_036569025.1 Burkholderiaceae bacterium | reverse complement strand
CACGTGGAGAGTGACTTCGGCTTTTTGTCGACGTTCCTTTTCCTTGAGATTTTCCACGGTGAGCAACACGTTCACGTCGACGACGCCGTCGAAGTGGCGCGTGATCCTGTCCAGCTTGGTCAGGACGTATTCGCGCAGGGCAGGTGTCACTTCCAGATGATGGCCGCTGATCGTCAGATTCATCAGTGCCTCCTTTCAAGCGTGAGTTGCGGGACATGGCCCGGATGGGGAGATCCGGGTCGACCGTGCCTGCCTTTCCAGTCGACGTCGAGGCAGCAGCACGAGTCCATGATGCGCCCGGCCCACCGGTTTGACCAGCCTCCCCAAATGCGGAAATCCGGGCTATATTCACGTTGATGACGGCACCGTGACGTGCTTGTCCAGGGGCTGCCAGGCTCCCGGCTCCCGCCGGTCGAGCGCGTCCTGATCGCCCTCAATCGCCCTGCAGCGTGAACTGGATGACGTCGGTGTTGCCCGCGTCGAAGGCCGCTTCGCAGTACGCGAGGTAGAACTCCCACAGCCGGACGAAGCGCTCGTCGAAACCCTGCGCGCGCACCTCGTCCAGCCGCGCGAGGAACGCATGGCGCCAGCGGCGCAGCGTCTCGGCGTAGTCGGGTCCGAACGCGAAGCGCTCGACCACGCGCAGGCCCGCGGCGCGCGCATGCTGCTCGAACAGCGCGGTGCTCGGCAGCATGCCGCCGGGGAACACGTGGCGCTGGATGAAATCCGACGACCGCGCATAGCGCTCGAACAGGTCGTCGCGGATCACGATCGCCTGGATGCACGCCTTGCCGCCCGGCTTGAGCTGGCGCCGCACGGTCTGGAAATACGCGTCCCAATACTCGCGGCCGACGGCCTCGAACATCTCCACCGACACGATCGCGTCGAACGGCCCGTCGGGCACGTCGCGGTAGTCCTGCAGCCGCAGGTCGGCGTGCGCGGCCACGCCCGCGCGCTCCAGGCGCGCCTGCGCCCACGCGAGCTGCTCCTTCGACAGCGTGAGTCCGACGATGTCGATGCCTTCGCGCGCCGCGGCCTCGGCCACCGCGCCCCAGCCGCAGCCGATCTCCAGCAGGCGCTCGCCCGGCCGCACGCCGGTCGCCGCGATCGCACGCCGCAGCTTGGCGGTCTGCGCGCGTTCGAGCGGCTGCGTGCGGTCGCCGTCGAACCACGCGCTCGAGTACGTCATCGTCGAGTCGAGCCACAGCACATAGAAATCGTTGCCGAGGTCGTAGTGGGCCTGGATGTTGCGCTTGCTGCCGCGGCGCGTGTTGCGGTTGAGCGCGTGCTGCACGCGATGCAGCAGCGAGCCCCACCAGCTGCCGTAGATCGCCTTGTCGATGACCTCGCGGTTGGCCAGGATGAGCCGCAGCAGGTCGGCCAGCTGCGGCGTCGTCCAGGCGCCGGCCATGAAGGTCTCGGCAAAGCCGATGTCGCCGCTGCGCAGCGTGGCGGTGAAGGTGGACCAGTCGTGCACGTCGAGCACCGCGTGCAGCTCGGGCTGCGTCGCGCCGGCCGCCTGGTGGGTGCTGCCGTCGGGCGTGCGCACGACGAGCGTGCCGGCCTGCAGGCGCCGCACCAGGGCCAACGCGGCGCGGGCGGCGGCGGGCGCGCGAGCCATGGCGCGGCCGGCCGCCTCGGATGACGGCGGGAGCGTTCCGGAGGTCATGCCGGATTCTGGATCGACGTCGCGTCGTCGCTTGCCGGTGAAACCCGCGCCTCGCCAGCCTCGCGCAAGGTCGGCGCGGGGTCGGCGAGGCCGTCCTTGCCGCTGACCGCGCGCCGCGGCGGTGCCGGCCTGGGCACGAACGCCAGCCGCCCGAGCCACAGCCGCAGCGCGTGCCAGTGGATGCGCGCCACGATCAGCGCGGTCATCGCGGGCAGCGTCCACAGCGCCAAGCGCACGGCCCCGCGCGTCAGGGGCTCGAGCTTTCCGGACACGCTCGTCAGCAGCAGCGGTGCGCCGTCCACGTGCAGCTCGACGCGCACCGCGGTGCGTCCCTGGCCCTGATCCGAATCGAGGTCGGTGCGCATGAAACGGAAGTGGTAGTCGCCGCGCGTCTCGCAGAAGGGCGACACGTGGAACACCTTGCGCGCCTGCAGCGTGCGCCCGAAGGCGAGCCCGTCGCCCGCCAGCAGGTAGCAATGGCGCTCGCCGAAGGTGTTGTTGACCTCGACGACGATG
Source organism: Burkholderiaceae bacterium (assembly GCA_036569025.1). GTDB lineage: Bacteria > Pseudomonadota > Gammaproteobacteria > Burkholderiales > Burkholderiaceae_C > Scleromatobacter. The sequence continues at coordinate 2,890 of DATCRO010000431.1, read as the reverse complement.
GCCGCGAGCGCGCCGTCGGCCCGGTGCGCGTACCAGAAGCTGACCGGCTTGAACGCGAAGCCGAACATGCGCGGGATGCAGTGCAGCCACACCTGCCCGTCGGCGTCCGTGATGCCTTCGGACGCGAGCAGGCCGTCGAGCCAGGCGAGGCTGTCGTCGCGGCCGTCGCCGTGGTCGGCGTCACGGAAACCGAACAGCGCGCGCCGGTTGCGCGCGAGCGCGGGGTCGGCCGCGGCGCGCAGCGCGCGCATCGGCAGCAGGAGAAAGCAGGTCGGATACGCGAACGCGTGCACGACCGGCGCGAGGCGCTGGTGACGCACCTCGCCGAAGCCGATGCGCGCGCGCGGCCCGTTCATGCGGCCTCGCGCAGCGGCTCGACGGCCACGTCCGGATCGATGGCGGCCACCGGAGCGGCGGACCGGCGCGCGAGGACGCGACCGGCCACCTCCTGGCCCGACTTCAGTCCGTCCTCATGGAAGCCGTAGCCTGTCCATGCGCCGCAGAACCACACGTGCGAGCGGCCCTGCAGCTCGGCCAGGCGGCCCTGCGCGGCGATGGCGGCGTTGTCGAACACGGGGTGCGCATAGGTGATGCGGCGCAGCACCGTCTCGGGACGCGGCGCGTGCAGGGGGTTCAGCGAGACGATCACCGACTGCCGCCACGGCAGGGGCTGCAACTGGTTGATCAGGTAGTGCAGGCATACGTTCTGGCTGTTGCTGCCCGAGACCACGTCGCGCTGGTAGTTCCACGCCGACCATGCGGCGCGGCGCCGCGGCAGCAGCCGCTCGTCGGTGTGCAGCACGGCCTCGTTGTCCTGGTAGCCGATCGCGCCGAGCGTGCGGCGCTCTTCCGCGCTCGCGTCGTCCAGCAGCGCCAGCGCCTGCGGCGCGTGCGCGGCCAGCACGAGTTCGTCGAACCACTCGGTGCCCGTGCGCGTGCGCACGCCCACCCGGTCGCCCGCCGCGCGCGACGCGTCGCGCGCGATGCCCAGCACCGGTGTCGACAGCCGCACGCGGCCGATGCGCGTGGCCAGCTTGTCGACGTAGCGGCGCGAGCCGCCCGTGACGGTGAACCACTGCGGCCGCTCGCGCACCTGCAGCAGGCCGTGGTTGTGGCAGAAGCGGATCAGCGTGCCCACGGGGAAGCGCAGCATCTGCACCGTGGAGCACGACCAGATGCAGCCGATCATCGGCAGCAGGTAGTCGTCGACGAAGGCGGTGCCGAAGCGGTGCTCGGCGAGAAATGCGTCCAGCGGCTGCGCCAGCTCGGCGTCGACGCCACGCCTGGCCAGCGCGGTGGCCAGGCGGTTGAAGCGCAGCAGGTCCCACAGCATCCCGTGGAAGCGCGGGCGCAGCAGGTTGCCGCGGTCGGCGAAGACGGTGTTCAGGCTGGTGCCACTCCACTCGAGCCGGCCGCCGCCGGGGCGAGGCGCCTGTACGGAGAACGTCATCTCCGACTTGGCCACCTCGACGCCCAGTTCGTCGAACAGCGCGCACAGGCGCGGGTAGGTGCGTTCGTTGAACACGAGAAAGCCGGTGTCCACGCCGTGCGTGACCGGGCCGTCGCGGCCCGGCAGCGTGACGTCGACGGTGTTGGCGTGGCCGCCCAGGCGGTCGTCCGCCTCGAAGACGGTGACGTCGCAGTGCGGCGCGAGACGATGGGCGGCGCCCAGCCCGGCAATGCCCGAACCGACGACCGCGATGCGTGGGCGGCTCACCGCCGGGCTCCCGCGCGGCACCCGGGGATGGGTGCGGATGCATAAATGTCGCTGCGCAGCGCCCCTGAGCGAACAAGGGAGGGAGGGAGGAGGAGAAGCGCTCGGGACGTTTCGAGGGCGAACCGACGAAGCTGCGCAGCGAGTAAACCGGCCATGACGCCGCGGGGTTCGCGGCGGTGCGACGGCACCCTCGCCCTCGCACAGTCGATAGGACGGGATTTTGCGCTCGAAGTTCCGTGGCCCCCCGCGTCATTCCCCTTGATTCGAGGGGGGTTGTGCCCCGCAGGAGGGGCCGTGTCGGTGTGGTGAGACAAGTATTTGTCCTGGACAAACATGGGCTTCATGGCCGAGTTGTGGGGATACTGTGCCGTCGCTGTGACAAATTGTCCAGGACGGATTGGCGCTTCTGCGATCCAATGGATCCAGGCCGGCGCGTCGGCCAGGTCTGTTTGCACGAATGTGGATTTCACGGCTTGCATGCCATGGATACGTCAGCTCATCCCTCTTCGGATTCACCTGCCGGGCACTCGCGGCGTCGCACCGACGCGCCGTTGTTGTCGATCGCGGCGGTCGAGCGCGAGACGGGCCTGGGCAAGGACACGCTGCGCGCCTGGGAGCGCCGCTACGGTTTCCCGATGCCCGAGCGCGACGCCGCCGGCGTGCGCGGCTACCCGCGCGCGCTGGTCGATCGCCTGGCCCTGATCCGGCGGGCGCTGCTGGCGGGCGAGCGGCCCGGCCGGCTGCTCACGCTGCTGCCCGAACAGCTCGACGAGGTGCTGTCGGACATCGCCTCGCGCGTGCCGGCGCTGGTGCGCGGCGGCCCGCACGATGGCAAGCCGGTGCTGGACGTCGCCGAGGGCATCGTCGCGCTGCGGACCGGCGGTGCCGACGCCTTGCGGCACTGGCTCACGCTGGGCCTCGCGCGCACGGGCCTGGCCGCCTTCGTGGTCGACGGCATCGCGCCGCTGACGGCGGCCGTGGGCGATGCCTGGCTCGACGGCCGCATTGCCGTCTACGAGGAGCACCTGTACAGCGAGGCCGTGCAGGCGGTGCTGCGCAGCGCGCTGCTGCCGTTCCAGGCCGGGCTGGAGGCGCGCGGCCCGCGCATCCTGCTGACCACGCTGCCCGGCGAGGCGCACAGGCTGGGCCTCCTGATGGCCGAGGCGCTGATGA
>DATCRO010000430.1:0-6515 GCA_036569025.1 Burkholderiaceae bacterium | reverse complement strand
CGGGCCGGCCGTGCAGGAAGTTCTCGGCGCGGCCCACGAGCAGCGTGTCGCCGCCGGCGGCGGCGATCGCCTCGCGCGCGGCGCGCAGGCGCGCGAGGGCCGTGTCCAGGTCATGGATCGGGCGCGCGGCATCGCCCGTGGCGTCCTCGATCGACAGGCCCGCGACACCGGTCGCCACGGCCAGCCGCACGCTCTCGGCCACGTCGGCGGGCGTGGCGCCGTAGCCGCTCTCGAAGTCGGCGTTCACCGGTAGCTCGGTGGCCGCGACGATCTCGCGCAGGTGCGCCAGCACGGCGTCGCGCGGCATCGCGCCGTCCGCCTGCGCATGCGACCACGCGAAGCCCGAGCTCGTGGTGGCCAGCGCCTTGAAGCCCAGCGACGCGAGGTAGCGCGCGCTGCCGGCGTCCCACGGGTTCGGGATGACGAAGCAGCCGGCGGCGTGCAGGTCGCGGAAGGCGCGGCGGCGGGCGGCGATGGCGGAAGGCGAGGGCGGCGTCATGCGCAGGGCTCCAGCGGAAGTCTGAAGCCGCAGGTTAACGCGTCCGCCCGCGCGACGCTTCGTCCGTCAGCGAATCACCGCGGCCACACCATGTCCACCAGCGTGTCGACGTCGGGCTTGGGATGCATGCCCTGGGTGGCGTCCTTCCACTCCTGCGGCGCCGGCGCATAGGCCTTGGGCGGCTTGTTGCTCCACAGGCTCACGCGCAGCGCGAAGACGACCTCGCGGCTCCTGACCTTCATGGCCGGAGTGGTCGCCACCGCCTGCGCGAGTGCGGCCGCCGTGGCGTCGGCCAGCGCGGGCTTGAAGTCGAACCACGTGTGCGTCCTGCCCTCGGGCCGCACGGCCACGACGATGAAGCCCGCCACAGGCAACTGCGACGGATGCGCGCGCATCGTGTCGGTGAGCGCCTCGCCGAGCGTCTTGACGTAGGCCGCCATCGCGTCCGAGCCGCCGTCCACGCGCTGCTCGATGACTTCGCCCTTCTCCAGCAGCACGACGTCGTGCTGCAGCAGCGGCTCGGCGGCATGGGCAGAGGTCGCCGCGGCGAGCAGGAAGGCGGCAGGAAGCAGGCGGAGCAGGGGACGGGCGGGAGTCATGGCGCGATTTTCACATCAGGCGCCGGCCGAGCCGGCGGGAGCGCCGGCGCGCGGATCGGTTCCAATACGGTCATGAAATCGAATCCGAACGGCGGCCTGGTCTACTCGACCGAGACGGGCCGCATGTGCCCCGGCTGCCGCCAGCCGATCGCGCAGTGCACCTGCGGCAAGCCCGTCGCCCCGGCGACCGACGGCGTCGTGCGCGTCTTCTTCGAGACCAAGGGCCGCGGCGGCAAGGGCGTGACCGTGGTGCGCGGCCTGGGCCTGGCCGACCCCGAGCTCGCGGCGATCGGCAAGAAGCTCAAGGCCGCGTGCGGCGTCGGCGGCACGGCCAAGGACGGCGTCGTCGAGCTGCAGGGCGACCACCGCGACCGCGTGCTGGCGCTGCTGCCGACGCTCGGGTTCAAGAGCGTCAAGAAGGCGGGCGGCTGACGTGCACCCGCGGCCGCTGGCCGCCGTTCCACTGGCCGCCCAGCGCCCGCTCGACCTGCGCGGCCAGTTGCAGCAGCAGGCCGTCGTCGCCTTGTCGCGTCTGCGCCTGGATGCCCAGCGGCAGGCCGCTCTCCTGGAAGGCGAGGGGCAGCGAGATGGCCGGCGTGCCGCACAGGTTGGCGAGCGGCGTGTAGGCGAAGTTGCGCCACAGGTGGGCGAACCAGTCGTGCACCGACGGGTTGGTGCTGCTCGTGAGGTAGTCGACCGCGCCCACCGTCGGCGTGGGCAGCGCGGTGACCGGGGTCAGGACGATGTCCCAGTCCTCGAGGAACGCGCCCCATGCCCTTGACGTGCTGTTGAACCGGGCCTGCATCGCGGCGCGCTCGCTGTACGACGTGTGCAGCCCGGCCTCCCAGATCTTGATGTTGATCGGCTCGAGGAGGTCTGGCGGCGGCCGCTCCAGTCCCAGGCGCGCGAGGTGGCCCGCGATGACCTGCGCGAAGTTGGTGATGTAGCAGGTGGTCTGCGCGTCGAAGGCGGCGCGGAAATCCACCGGCGGCAGCTGCCACTCGACGTGGTGGCCCAGCCCTTCGAGCAGGCGTCCGACGCGCTCGAGCTCGGCCACGAAGTGCGGCGTGGCGCGATGGTCGCCCCACTCGTGCGACAGCGCGATGCGCAGCGGCGGCGGGTTGCTGCGGATGAGTTCGCGGTACGGCGTCGAAGGGTGCCAGAACGGCATGAACTCGCCCGGCGCGCCGCCGCGGCAGTGGTCGACGAAGGTGGCGGTGTCGCGCACCGAGCGGCTGTGGCAGCCCTGGATCGACACCAGGCCCGACAGGTCCGACAGCGCCGGCGCCAGCGAGAACACGCCGCGCGACACCTTCAGGCCGATGTTGCCGGTCGCGCCCGCCGGGATCCGGATGGAGCCGCCGCCGTCGGTCGCATGCGCCATCGGCACGACGCCCGCAGCCACGACGGCGGCGGTCCCGGCGGACGAGCCGTTGGTGGTGAACGCGACGTCCCACGGATTGCGCGTGACATGGAAGCGGTTCTCGGCCGCGCTGCAGACGCCGAACTCCGGCGTGGTCGTGCGGCCGATGATGTTCAGGCCGGCCTGGCGGATGCGTCCGGTCAGGAAGCTGTCCTGCGCGGGCCGATGGCCCTGCATCAGCATCGAGCCGAATTCCTGCAGACGCCCGCGCAGGGTCGGCCCGAGGTCCTTCATCAGGTACGGCGCGCCGGCGAACACGCCCTCGGGCCGCAGGCCGTCGCGCAGCGGGTCGGCCACGACGTCGTCGAAGACTTCCACCACCGCGTCCAGCGTGCCGTTCACGCGCGCGATCGCCGCGGCCGCCTGCGCCGCGAGTTCGGCCGGCGTGACCTCGCCCCGGCGCACGCGCTCGGCCAGCGCGATGGCGTCGTGCGCCGCCCACTCCTCCCAGCTCATCGCGAGCGTCATGGCTGTCCTTCGGGTGATGGTGACCGGTCTCGCCGCGAGACCTGCCGATGCCGGTGGCGCGGGCCATCGTAACCCTTGCGGCGGCGTCGCGGCATCGCTCGCCCACCCGGTTCTGCACGGTTGCCAAGCGCGATCCGCCGCAGCACACTCGGGGGCAGGATCCGGCGGCCCGTACCCGCGGCGCGCCGGAAACGACGAGGATGCGGCCCATGATCGCGGCACCGGGTTCCGAGACGGCACGACGCCCCTGGGCGGCGCTGCTCCTTTGCCTGGCGCTGGCCGCGTGCGCGGACGCGCCCGCCCCGCCCGTCGCCGGCGAGGCGCTGTTCTCCGACGCGTCGTTCGCGCCGCCCAGCGAGCCCATCGCCGCCGCCGACGTCTTCAAGCTGAGCCCCGAGATGCACGCCTGGCTGGAATCCCGGGCGGCCGGGGACATCAAGTCGCACGGCGAGGCGCGAGGCCTGCTCGAGGCCTTGTTCATGGACCGGCGGCTCAGGATCGACTACGACGCCGAGTTCACGCGCAACGCGGCGCAGGCGTTCGAGGCACGGGCCGGCAACTGCCTGTCGCTGGCCATCGTGACCGGCGCGATGGCCAAGGAGATGGGGCTGGACGTGCGCTACCAGGCGATCAGCACCAGCGACCACTGGGAGCGCGACGGCGACCTGCTGGAGCTCGTCGGGCACGTGAACGTCTCGGTGGCGCTGCCCGTCCCCAAGCTGCGCAGCTGGGGCCTGAACACGGATCGCTGGACGGTCGACTTCCTGTCCCCGGCCGAGATGAGGACCCTGACGGCGCGCCCGATCACGGAGTCGCGCGTCGCGGCGATGTTCATGAACAACCGGGCCGCCGAGGCCCTGGCGCACCAGCGCGTGGACGACGCCTACTGGTGGGCCCGCGCCGGCATCGGCACGGACCCGTCGTTCGCCTCGCTGTACAACACGCTGGGCGTGACATACCTGCGCAAGGGCCTGCTCGCCCGCTCGGAAGCCGCGCTGCGCTTCGCGGTGTCGGTCGCGCCGGACAGCACCCAGTCGTGGAACAACCTGGCGATCGTCCTGCGCCGGGAAGGCCTGGTCGAACAGGCCGCGGCGATCGACGACGCCCATCCGCGTCCGCGCGCCGCGCTGCTGATGGCGGCCATGGACGACGGGATGAAGGCCAACCGGGCGGGCGACTATGCGCGCGCGCTCGAGCTGTTCAACCGCGCGCTGCGCGTGGCCGGCGACAACCACCAGGTGCACTACCAGCTCGCCGTCACGTACCTGAACCTCGGCGACCGGCGCCGCGCCCTGGAGCACCTGCGCGAGGCGGAGGACGACAGCCTGACCGCCCGCCAGCGCTCGGTCTACGCGTCGAAGATCGAACTGCTCAAGTCCAGGCAGAGCAGCTTCCGGCTGGATCCGGACGTCCTGCAGGTCAACTGACGGCCGTCGCCGGCGGTCAGTCCTCGACGTCCCCGAGCCCCGCGTCCGCGGGCAGCTCGCGCAGCTGGATCATGTTGCCCTCGGGATCGCAGCCGTCGCACACGCGCAGGCCCTGGAACTTCCATTCCTTGCCGGGCGGGTTCAGCTCGCCGCCGTTGGCCTGGGCCGTCGCGCGCGCCTGCTCGAGGCTGGGCACCGGAAAGACGAGCTTGAAGGCGGTGTTCTCGCGCCGCGCCGGGGGCGTCGTGATGACGATGCGCGCGGCCGTGGCGGCGGGGATCGCGACGATGACCAGCTCCACGGCCTCCGACTCGAGCACGATGTGGTCGTCGACCTCGTGCATGACCTCGAGGTCGGCCACCGCGGCGTAGAAGCGGGCGAGGGCGTGGATGTCCTTGGCGTAGACGATGGCGCCGGCGGAGAAGGCTTGGGCCACGGGTGGCTCCTGCGATGTTGTCGTGCCTCAGTATGCCAAGCGCGGCCGTCAGCTCGCCGCGTACGGCTCGCGCGGCCGCTCGTTCTCGTCGATGCGCAGCCGCTTGCCCAGTGCCGGGAACGCGCGCTGCGGGCAGCCCTGGCGGTCGCACACCTTGCAGCCGGCGCCGATGGGCGTGGCGGCGTCGGGGTCGGCCAGCGCCAGGCCCTTGGCATAGACCAGGCGCGCCGCGTGGCGCACGTCGCAGCCCAGCCCGATCGCGAAGGTGCGCTCGGGCGAGCCGTAGCCGCCGGTGGGGCGCACGATGCTGCGCGCGATCCACAGGTAGGTGCGGCCGTCGGGCATGCGCGCGAGCTGCGTCAGCACCCTGTGCGGCTGCGCGAAGGCCTCGTAGACGTTCCACAGCGGGCAGGTGCCGCCCGTGTGCGAGAAGTGGAAGTCGGTGGCCGACTGGCGCTTGGAGATGTTGCCCGCGCGGTCGACGCGCACGAAGAAGAACGGCACGCCGCGCGCGTCCGGCCGCTGCAGCGTCGACAGCCGGTGGCACACCGTCTCGAAGCTGACGCCGAAGCGCTGCGCGAGCAGGTCGATGTCGTAGCGCAGCGCCTCGGCCGCGGCGAGGAAGCGGCGGTAGGGCAGCACCAGCGCGCCGGCGAAGTAGCTCGCCAGGCCGATGCGGGCCAGCGCGCGCGGCTCGGGGCCGCTGAAGCTGCCTTGCGCGACCAGCTGGTCGATCGCGGCGCCGGCCTCGAGGTAGGCCAGCTGCGTGGCGAGCTGGAACGCGCGCTGCGCGGGCTCGGCGGCGGCGTTGACGAACACCTGCCGGCGTTCGGCGTCGAAGCGGCGCAGCAGGCCTGCCTCGGACTCGAACTCGTGGGTCGCGATGCCGTGCTTCTCGACCAGGAAGGTCTCCAGGTGCGCGGCGACCGCGTGCGCGTCGCCGGCGCCGGGCGCGGGCTGGGCGCGCGGCTCGACGGCCATCACGTCGGCGAACAGGCGCTCGGCCAGGTCGTCGAGTTCGGCGATGTGGTTCTGGCGCTCGTAGAAGAAGTGGCGCACCTCCTCGTGCGGCTGGCGCGCCGCCTGGGCCAGCTCGCCGGCGCGCTCGCCCAGGCCGGCGGCCAGCGCCGCCAGCCGGTCCTCGGCATCGCGGCCGCGGTGGTGCAGGCGGATCAGCATCTGCGCGAGTCCCGGCATCTGCTGCGCCATCGCGCGCAGCTCGGCCTGCGAGACGCCGCCGCCGTCCGGGCTTTGCGCCACCACGGCCTGCAGTTGCGAGGTCAGGCGCGCCTCGTCGTCGTCCGAGAACAGCTGCAGGTCGACGCCCAGGGCCGACTGCAGGCGCAGTTGCACGGGCACGCTCAGTGGCCGCTGGTTGTTCTCCAGCTGGTTCAGGTAGCTGGGCGACAGCGACAGCTGCTGGGCGAGGGCGGCCTGCGTCAGCCCGCGCTGCTCGCGCAGGGTCTTGAGCTTCACGCCGAGGAAGGTCTTGCGCATGGCAAATTCGAAGTTCGCAAACTTTGCATAAATGGCGGAGCTGTTCGCAAATCTTCGCTACTTTCCCTGGAGATGAAAAGCAATACCCGACTGCGAAGATTGCAAATATGATGGAAGGCGCACACTCGCGCGTGGATGCTTGGCATCGCCGCGCGCCCTGAACGAC
>DATCRO010000429.1:0-5220 GCA_036569025.1 Burkholderiaceae bacterium | reverse complement strand
CTGGAACTCGCCGACCTTCTCGACCAGGTCCGGCCGGTACATCACGTGACGCTGGAAGTACGTCGCGTTGTACATGCCGGCGAAGATGCCGACCGGGCCGTGGTCCTGCCCATCGGGCGCATGGCCGCCGCGCTCCAGGCACTCCCAGCACAGCTCCATGAAGATGCGCTGCTGCGGATCCATCAGCTCGGCCTCGCGCGGCGACATGCCGAAGAAGCCCGGGTCGAACATCTCGACGTCGTCGACGATGCCGCGTGCCTTGACATAGTCGGGGTCGGATACCAGCGAGGCCGCCAGCGACGGATCGAGCTCGCCGTCGCCGAAGCGGGTGATGCTGTCGCGGCCTTCGCAGAGGTTGGCCCAGAACTGCTCGACGTCGCGCGCGCCGGGGAAGCGGCCGGCCAGCGCGATGATGGCGATCGGCTCGTCGCCGCCGGACGTCGCGGCGGGCGCGGGCGCCTCGGCGGCGCTCGGCGCGACGGGCTCGTCCGCCGGCGCCAGCTGGCGCGCAAGCGCGGCCGGCGTGGGATGGCGGAAGAAGCCGGCCACGCTCAACACCTCGCCGCCGTCCTGCTTCAGGCGCGCGAGCACCTTGATGACCTGCAGCGAGTTGCCGCCCAGCTCGAAGAAGTTGTCGTCGGCGCCCACGCGGCCCAGGCCCAGCACCGCGGCGAAGGCGGCGCACAGGCGCTGCTCGCCTGCGTCCGCCGGCGCGCGGAACGGCGTCGCCAGCTCGGGCCGGTCGTTGGCCGGGCGCGGCAGCGCCGAACGATCGAGCTTGCCGTTGGCGGTGATGGGCAGGCGCTCCATCCAGACGAAGGCGGACGGCACCATGAACTCGGGCAGCGCGCGCGCGATGTGCGCGCGCAGCGCCGGCGCGTCGGGCGCGGCCGTGCCGGACTGCGCCACCAGCCATGCGGCCAGCGACGTGTTGCCGGCGGCATCCTTGATCGCGCCCACCGCGCAGGCCTGCACGGCCGGATGCGCGGCGATCACCGTCTCGATCTCGCCGAGCTCGATGCGGAAGCCGCGGATCTTGACCTGCTGGTCGGCGCGGCCCAGGAAGTCGATCGTGCCGTCGGGCAGCCAGCGCGCGAGGTCGCCCGTGTCGTACAGGCGCTCGCCCGCGGCGAACGGGCTGGCGACGAAGCGCTCGGCGGTCAGCTCCGGACGATTGAGGTAGCCGAGCGCGACGCCGCGGCCGCCGACGTAGAGCTTGCCGACGCAGCCGCGCGGCAGCAGCTCCATCGCGGGGCCGACGATGAACGCGTGCGTGTCGTTGATCGGGCGGCCGATCGGCACCGCGCGCGCGTCGGCGGGGATGTCGCGGGGGATGTGCAGCGTGGCCGCGAAGGTGGTGCACTCGGTCGGGCCGTAGCCGTTGATGAGATCGACCTCGGGCAGCGCGTCCAGCAGGCGGCGCACGTGCGGCACCGACAGCGCCTCGCCGCCGATCAGGAGCTGGCGCAGGCCCTTCAGGTGCAGCGGATCGTCGTCGACGACGGCGTTGAACAGCGCAGCGGTGAGCCACGCGCTGTCGACGCGGTCGTCGCGGATCACGGCCTGCAGGCCAGCGGGCGTTGGCATGTGCTCCGGATGCAGCACGCAGCAGCCGCCGTTGAGCAGCGGGCCCCAGATCTCCAGCGTCGACGCGTCGAACGCGAGCGGCGCGGCGTGCAGGAAGCGCGTCCCTGCGTCCAGGCGGACGTAGTTGGCGTCGACGACCAGGCGCAGGATCGAGTCGTGCGTGATCTGCACGCCCTTGGGCTGGCCGGTCGAGCCCGACGTGTACATCAGGTACGCGAGGTCGCGGGCGCCCGCGTCACGCGCGTCGGCGCGCGCGGGGGCGCCGGCGGGCGCGGGGAGCGCGCCGTCGTCGCCGAGCGCGAGCACGCGCGCACCCTCGGCCTGCGCGAACGCGCCGGCATGCCCGGGCGAGCACAGCACGAGCGTCGCGCCGGCGTCCTGCAGCATGAAGGCCAGGCGCGCGGGCGGGTGGCCGGCGTCGACCGGCAGGTAGCAGCCGCCGGCCTTGAGGATCGCGAGCACCGCGACGATCGCCACGGGCGAGCGCTCGAGCGCCATCGCCACCGCGCGGCCGGGGCCGACGCCGTGCGCGCGCAGTTGCGCCGCGAGCCGGCTGGATCGCGCATCGAGTTCGGCGTACGTGGTCGTCGCGCCGCAAAAGCAAAGCGCCGGCGCATCGGGCCGCTGCGCCGCGACGCGCGCGAACAGGCCGTGCACGGTGGCCTGCGGGTCGACCGGGTGCAGCGGCGCGTTGAGGGTATGCAGCAGCAGGGCGCGCTGCGCGTCGCCGATCGCGTCGATGTCGCCGAGGGGCGCGCCGCTCGACGCGCACAGCGCACGCGCGACGTCCGCGATGCGCTCGGCAAGCGTCCTGGCCAGGTCGGCATCGACGTCGGCCGGCAGGCGCAGTTCCAGCGTCTGCCCGGACAGGGCCAGCAGCATCTCGACGCCCGCCGGCGCGGCGCCCGCACCGCAGGCCCATTCGCAGTCGACGGCCGCAGCCGTCGGCGCCGCGCGGCGTGCCGCGTCCACGGCGGCGAGGAAATCGCCAGCCGTCCCCTGGACGACGGCTGCGGCGACGCGCACCGCGTCGCCCAGCTCCGCCCAGCGCGCGGACGGCTGGCCGCTCCAGCGCGCCAGCAGCAGCGCCCAGGCCGCGACCCAGGGCGTGTCGGGCAGGCGGTCAGCGTCGGCGGCGATCGCGCCGGCGGGCAGCGCCAGCACGTGCACGCGCGGCGCCGCGCCCGCGGCGCTGGCGCGCGTGCCCAGCAACGCCGCCAGCGGGCGCGACGCCGCGTCCTGCGCGGAAGGCGTGGCGGGCGCGGCGTCCCGGGGCGGAACGGCGTTCATGATCCGGCTCGCGCGTCGGCGTCAGACGATGGCCGCGTGCGCGTACGGCACGCGGTCGGACAGCGTCGTGCGGCCGCGGATCGCATCCACGGCACGGCCGAGCAGGCGGGCACCGCCGAAGCCGGCATCGAGCAGGCCATCCATCACCGGACGCGTGCCGACCGGCGCGGGCTGCATGCCCCAGCCGCGCAGGCGCTGGTGCATCGCGTGCAAGCGCGAATCGCGGCGCGTCGCGTCGGTGTAGTACGTGAAGCTGACCGTGACGGACGGGCCGTCGCCGTTCTCGACCAGGTGCGGCGCGGTGGACGGCATGTAGGCGCCCATGCCCGGCTCGAGGTCGAACACGTGGGCGCGGCTGCGCAGCTCCTCGCGCCAGTTGACGAGGTCGCGGCTGTGGTTGGCGTGGAACAGGTCGCGCGCCTGCTCGCTCACGGCCTCGACGTCGTCGGGCTCCCAGACGTAGAGGCGCTTGTGCCCCTTGATCTGCATGATGAAGTTGTGTTCCTTGTCCATGTGGAACGGCGTGACCGTGTTCGGCGAGGTCACGAAGATCCAGCCGCCGCGGTACGTCATGCCCGGGTCCACCCGGTCGACCGCGGGCTTCAGGTCGTCGAGCATCTCGTCGACGAGCCGGCGATAGACGTCGTCGGTCTGCACGTTGAGCAGCGACATCCACGCCTTGGCCGACGCGATGTTGGCCAGCGTCTCTTCCGGCGAGCGCTGGTTGGGATACAGCATCGGCGCGTGGTTGAACGCCGTGCCGGCGTACGCCTCGCTGCTGTGCGTGCGGATGCGGCCGTGCTTGGCCAGGCGCGAGCTCAGTTGCACCAGCTGGTCGATCTGGAGCAGCGGATGCTCGGTGATGCGGTGCCGCACCGGCGTGACCTTCCAGGGATCGAACGCCGACCAGTCGGCGTCGAACAGGCGCGGTGTCGTTTCATTCATGCGGGTGTCCTCCAACAGCAGGGATCCGCGCGGATCCATGCCACACCAAAAGTGGTCGCCACGACCTGCGCATCCTCCCTCGGACGCGACATGGGCCTTCGACGCCGCGCGGTGGCCGCTCTCCTCGGCTCTGGCGGTAAAGTGCGAATGCTTAAGTCGGGCTGTCGAATGGCATGATACGAGCCGTAACCTTTGGCGGGCAATCCGCCCGGATGGGGGGGCCGGAACCAATGCACGGACGTTGCGGCTGCTCAAGCCTTCCCCCTAAGTCATAGGGCCACGTTCCCGCCCCGAATTCGAGAAGAAGTGCACGAAAACAGCCGTCGACGCCGCCGTCACCGCTTCCCAACATCTGCTCCGGCGCCACGCCCGCGCCACCACCGGATCCTCGCCTTCCTGGTCGTCCTCGGCCTCGCGGTCGTGTGCGTCCTGGCGCTGGGCTTTCGCTTCGGCAGCGAGCAGATGTGGTGGATCGAGATCGCGCGCTACGTCCCGTTCCCCGCCTACCTGGTGCCGGCGCTGCTGCTGGTGGCCTGCGCCTGGCCGCTCGGCTGGCGCTGGCGTGGCCTCGCGCTGCTGGCGCCGCTGGTCGTCGCCACCGAGCTGATGGGGCTGGCGGTCGGCTCGCCCGACCAGGTCGGCGCCCGGCTGCGCTTCATGACCTACAACATCAAGGCCTACCTCGCGCGCCGGACGCCCGACGGCTACGCCAGGATCGCCTGGGAGATCGCCAGCCAGGATCCGGACGTCATCGTGATGCAGGACGGCCAGTCGATCGAACGCGCCGACGAGCTGCCGCCACCGATGAAGGCGGCGCTCAAGGGCCGCCAGGTCTACGTTCAGGACCAGTACATCGTCGCCAGCCGCTACCCGCTGTCGCACTGCGGCCCGGGCAACATGTCGTATTCCGGCCAGCAGGACGACTTCGTGCACTGCACGCTCAGCTTCGCCGGCAAGGACATCGACCTGTTCACCGCGCACTTCGTCTCGCCGCGCGACGGCCTGAACGCCGCCCGCGGCAAGGCCTCGGGCGGGCTGATGGAGTGGAAGGACAATTTCCGCGACCGGATGGCGCAGTCCATCCAGCTGGCGGCCGCCGTGGCGCAGGCCAGGGGGCCGGTGATCGTCGCCGGCGACCTCAACGCCGACGAGCGCTCCCCCGTGGTGAGGCGGCTGCTGGCCACCGGCCTGCGCGATGCCTACTCGAGCGCGGCCTTCGGCTACGGCTACACGCTGGGCCACGACCTGCGCCCCGGATTCAGCTTCCTGCGCATCGACCACGTGCTGGTCAGCCCGGACATCGGCGTGCGTTCCGCGGCGCCGGGTGGACGCGAAGGGTCGGAGCACCGGCCGGTGGTGACGGAGCTGCTCGTCGGACCGTGACAAATGCCGTGATGA
>DATCRO010000428.1:0-3429 GCA_036569025.1 Burkholderiaceae bacterium | reverse complement strand
CCGCCATGTCGTCCCCCACCGCCCCCCGCCACGTCCTCTATGTCGAGGACGACCGCATCAACATCGTGCTGATGGAGGAGGTGTTTCGCCTGATGCCCGGCTGGACGCTGGACGTGGCCGAGACCGGCGCCCAGGCGATGGAGATGCTGCCGCGCGTCATGCCCTCGCTGGTGCTGATGGACATGAACCTGCCCGACATGAACGGCCTGGAACTGATGGCGCTGGTGCGCGCGGACGCCCGCCTGGCCCAGCTGCGCTGCATCGCGCTGTCGGCCGACGTGATGGACGACCAGCGCCAGCGCGCACGCGCCGCGGGCTTCCAGGATTACTGGCTCAAGCCGATCGACGTGCGCCAGCTGCGCGCCGCGCTCGAGCGGCTCTGAGACGCTCGCCGCGCGCCCTCCTGCGGGACCGCGCGGACGCAAAAAAGCCCGCGCGAGGCGGGCCTTGTCCTGAACGCAGAAGAGGCCTTGCGGCCTCCGCGCTCAATCCTTCAGGTGACTGTTGATCAGGCGGGTCATCTCGAACATGTCGGCCTTGGCCTTGCCGAAGATTTCCTTCAGCTTCGCGTCGGCATTGATGACGCGCTTCTGCGCAGCGTCCTGCAGGTTGTGCTTCTTGATGTATTCCCAGACCTTCTTCACCACGTCGGTACGCGGCAGCGGCTTGTCGCCGACGATCGCGGCCAGCGCGGGGCTGGGGGTCAGGGCCTTCATGAAGGCGGCGTTGGGGGTGCGCTTCTTGGCGGGAGCGGCAGCCTTCTTCGCAGGAGCTGCCTTCTTCGCGGGCGCGGCCTTCTTCGCAGGTGCCGCCTTCTTCGCGGGAGCGGCGGCCTTCTTCGCCGGTGCCGCCTTCTTGGCCGGTGCCGCCTTCTTGGCGGGCGCGGCCTTCTTCGCAGTTGCCATTTCGATTCTCTCCATCAAGGGTTGTTGATGTGCCGGGCCCTGGTGAAGGTCTGACGCCTTCGGTACTCGTTGGCACCCTGCGCGGGCAATGGTACTGCGCACCTCTCCCATTGAGAAGGCTCTGGCAGGGGGAAAACGGCCTCGAAGTCAACGCCGTCCCCCGTGTTTGTCGCGGGCGCGCATCAATCTCCGCATGTCCGACACGCACGATGCCTGCGCGCCTACGGGGTTCCCCGTGGTCCGCGCGCCGCGCGCCTCACGACGCCGTCACCATCGGTGGACGGCTCAGTACACGTCGCGCCGGTAGCGCCCCTCGCGGATGAGCCCGTCGACATCGGCCTCGCCGAGCGTCTCGCGCAGCACCGCGTCGACCGCGCCGGCCATGCCTTGCAGGCTGCCACAGACGTAGATCGCCGCACCCTCCGCGACCCACTCGCGCAGGCGCGGCGCCTCACGCGCGAGCAGGTGCTGCACATGCACGCGCTCCGCCTGGTCGCGCGAGAAGGCCCAGTCCACGCGGGCCAGCACGCCGTCGCGCTGCCAAGCCTCGATCTCGTCGCGGTAATGCGCGTCGTGCGCCGACTGCCGTTCACCGAAGAACAACCATGCCGGCGCGGCGCCGCCGATCCCCGTGTTCATGCGGCTTGCCGAGCGAGCCTTCAGATGCGCGCGCAATCCCGCCAGCCCGGTGCCGTTGCCAACGAGGATCAGCGGTCGGTCGGTGTTCGCGCCGATGCGGAAGCTCGCATGCGGACGCAGGCGCAGCGCGACGCCGCCGCCGACGGCGAGCCGCTGCGTCAGCCATCCCGACGCCAGGCCCGGCGTGCCGTCCTCGCGCGCGGTGCGGCGCACCATCAGCTCGACATGGCCGTCCGCAGGCAGCGACGCGATCGTGTATTCGCGCGGCCGCCGCGCGTCCTCGTCGATCGCATCGGCGGCTTCGCCGGCGACGCTCACCTGCACGAGATCGCCAGCCTCCCAGGCGGGCAGCGACGATCCGTCCGCCGGCACCAGCTCGAGGTGGAACACCGGTCCACCTTGACTGCCCGGGTTCAGATGCCGGCGCCCGGCCAGGCGCCAGGACGTGAACACCGGCGCTTCCCACTCGGCCAGGTCGGCGGTGCCGGCCAGGTGACTCAGGCGTTGCCGCCACTGCGACAGCGCGTGTTCATCGGCCCGATCGGCCTCGATGCGATCGAACATCGACCGCGCGCCGCGCTCGCGCAGCCAGGCGTCGAGCGCGCGTCCGAAACCGCAGAAGTGGGTGTAGGTGGCATCGCCCAGCGCCAGCACGCCCACCTGCAGCGAGGACAGGTCGAGGCCGCCGGCCGCGTCCGACGCTTCCGCCGCCATCAGGTCGCGCGCGAACGGCGCCGCGCTGTCGGGCGCGTCGCCTTCGCCGTAGGTGCTGGCGATAAACAGCGCGTGCCGCGCGCCACGCAGCGCATCGCGATCCACCTCGCCGAGCGCGGCGACGCGCACCGGCATGCCGGCCAGGTGCAGCGCCCTGGCGGTCTGCCAGGCGATCTCCTCGGCCTGGCCCGTCTGGCTCGCATGCAGCACCAGCACCGGCGGACCGGCGTCGGCGGCCGGCAGCAGCGCGGCGGATTCCTCGGCCGCCTGGCGTCGCCGGCGGCGATGCCGCCACCAGACGGCGGCGCACATCAGCAGGTAGAGCGCGAGCAGCAGCAGCGCCGCCGCGGGACGAGACAGGATCGCAGCCATCAGAGCATCAGCGCGCGCATCGCGGTGGAGAAGCGCTCCTCGAAACCGCCGCCCTCGATCGACGGGCGGCGCCGCACGAGCCGTGCGGCCAGGCCGAGCCGGTCGGCCAGCGCGAGCCCCTCGTCGGGACCGAGCACCATCAGCGCGGTCGACCAGCCGTCGGCGGCCATCGCGCTGTCATGCACCACAGTGACCGACGCCATGCCGTGCTCGACCGGTCGCCGCGTGCGCGGATCGATGGTGTGGGAGCGCCATTGCCCATCGGCGTCGGCAAAGCATTTGCGGTAGTCGCCCGAGGTCGCGACCGACAGGCCGTGGAGCGCGATGCGCAGCGGCGCCAGCCCGCAGTCGGCCGCGGGCGGCTCGAGGTCGACCCACCAGGGCTGTCCATCCGGCTTCAGGCCGGCGCCGCGCAGTTCCCCGCCGATCTCGACCAGGTGATCCGGCAGGCCCAGCGCGCCCAGCACGTCGGACACGCGGTCGACGGCGAAGCCCTTGGCAATCGCCGACAGGTCCAGGGCGACGCCGCCGGTCTGCACCAGCGTGCGACGCTCACCGTCCCAGGGCAGCGCGTCCCAGCCGCAGTGGACGCGGGCGCAATCCTGGGCGGACGGCGACCGGAAGCTCGCCTCGTCGTGGCGCGGCGCGAGCGCCGTCTCGCCCGAGGGACCGAAGCCCCACAGCGCCACCAGCGCGCCAGCGCTCGGGTCGTAGGCGCCACCGCTGGCGGCCGCGATGCGCAGTGCCGCATCGAGCACCGTCGCGAAGCCGTCGGGCAACCGACACACCGTGCCGGCGG
>DATCRO010000427.1:0-4474 GCA_036569025.1 Burkholderiaceae bacterium | reverse complement strand
GCGTCGATGTTCCCGCAGGTCGCGGTGCTGTCGGGCATGTTCGAGCTCGTGCGCGCGCTGGGCCTGTACGACAGCCTGGGCGCGCTGATCGTGTCCGACCTGATGCTCACGCTGCCGTTCACCGTGTGGGTGCTGGTCACCTTCATGCGCCAGCTGCCGCGCGAGCTGGAGGAGGCCGCCGCGATGGACGGCCTCGGGCCGCTCACGCTGGTCTTCCGCATCTTCCTGCCGCTGCTGTGGCCCGCGCTGGTGGCCACCGGCCTGCTGGCGTTCATCGCGGCGTGGAACGAATTCCTGTTCGCGCTCACCTTCACGCTGTCGGCCACGTCGCGCACGGTGCCGGTGGCCATCGCGCTGATCAGCGCGTCGTCCGCGTTCGAGCTGCCCTGGGGCGGGATCATGGCCGCGTCGGTCATCGTCACGCTGCCCCTCGTGGGCCTGGTGCTGCTGCTGCAGCGCCACATCGTCTCCGGCCTCACCCAGGGCGCGGTCAAGGGCTGACGCCCGACGCCGCCGCGCCGTCCCTTCCCGCACATTCTCCAACGCGATGAGCATGACCTTCTCCCGCGCCGATGCCGACTGGTGGCGCGGCGCCGTGATCTACCAGATCTACCCGCGCAGCTTCCAGGACAGCAACGGCGACGGCATCGGCGACCTGGCCGGCATCGTGCGCCGCCTGCCCTACGTGGCCGCGCTGGGCGTCGACGCGATCTGGGTGTCGCCGTTCTTCCCGTCGCCGATGCGCGACTTCGGCTACGACATCTCCGACTACTGCGACGTCGACCCGCGCTTCGGCACGCTGGCCGACCTGGACCGCCTCGTCGAGACCGCGCACTCGCTGGGCCTGAAGGTGCTGATCGACCTCGTGCTGAGCCACTCGTCCTCGGCGCATCCCTGGTTCGCCGAGAGCCGTTCCAGCCGCGACAACGCCAAGGCCGACTGGTACGTGTGGGCCAACGCGTCGCCCGACGGCACGCCGCCCAACAACTGGCTGTCGCTGTTCGGCGGCAGCGCGTGGCAATGGGACACCGGACGCGGCCAGTACTACCTGCACAACTTCCTCGCGTCGCAGCCGGACCTGAACTACCACTGCCCCGAGGTGCGCGCCGCCGCGCTCGACGTCGCGCGCTTCTGGCTCGCGCGCGGCATCGACGGCTTCCGGCTCGACGTCGTCAACTTCTACTTCCACGACCGCCACCTGCGCTCGAACCCGCCGCAGCCGCTCGGCCGCTTCGCCGCGGCGGTGCCGCCCAGCAACCCGTACGCGTTCCAGAGCCACGTCCATGACAAGACGCAGCCCGAGAACCTCGAGTTCCTGCACGAGCTGCGCGCGCTGGTCGACGAGGTGCCCGGCCGCACCATGATCGGCGAGATCGGCGACGACAACGAGTACCACACGCTGGGCGAGTACACGCGCGAGGGCCGGCTGCACATGGCCTACACCTTCAACCTGATGGGCACCGACTGCACGCCGCTGTTCATCCACGGCGTGCTCGACGAGTTCCTGCGCGAGACGCGCGACGCGTGGTGCTGCTGGGCGCTGAGCAACCACGACGTCGTGCGCGTGGCCACGCGCTGGCGCGCGCTCGGCGAGCCGCAGACGCTCGCTCCGCTGCTGCTCGCGTTCATGGGCTCGCTGCGCGGCTCGGTCTGCCTGTACCAGGGCGAGGAGCTGGGGCTGTCCGAGGCCGTCATCGACTTCGAGGACCTGCAGGATCCGTACGGCAAGGAGATGTGGCCGCTGTTCAAGGGCCGCGACGGCTGCCGCACGCCCATGCCGTGGTCCACGCGCCAGGTGCACGCCGGCTTCAGCGACGCCGCGCCCTGGCTGCCCATGGCGCCCGACCACCGTTCGCGCGCGGTCGACGACCAGGAGCGCGAACCGTACTCGGTGCTCGCGCGCTACCGCGGCTTCCTCGCGTTCCGCCGCGGCCAGGCCGCGCTGCTGCGCGGGTCGATGCACCTGCTGCCCGAGCACGAGCAGGTGCTGGCCTGGGTGCGCCAGGACGGCGACGACGCGGTGCTGTGCATCTTCAACCTGTCCGCGCATCCGGCGCGGTATCCGCTGCGGGCCTGCGACGTCGTCGCGCTCGACGGCCACGGCTTCGACGGGGAGATGGAACGCGACGCCGACGGCCTGTCGCACGCCTGCGTGATGCCGCCCAACGGCGCCTGGTTCGGCCGCCTGCGATCGCCCGAGACCTTGACGGAGGCCCTGCCATGAACACGACCGACGCGCCCGCCATCGACCTGCGCGGCGTCAGCATGCGCTTCGGCGCGGTCGACGTGCTGCGCGCGATCGACCTGCGCATCGCGCCCGGCGAATTCTGCGTCTTCGTCGGGCCGTCGGGCTGCGGCAAGTCCACGCTGCTGCGCCTGGTCGCGGGACTCGAGGATCCCAGCGCGGGCGAGATCCACATGCGCGGCGTGCGCGTCGACCTGCTGCCGCCTGCCGGGCGCGACATCGCCATGGTGTTCCAGAGCTACGCGCTGTACCCGCACATGACCGTGCGCCAGAACATGGCCTTCGGGCTCGAATACCGCAAGCTCGACGACGCCGAGGTGCGCCGGCGCGTCGGCGCGGCCAGCGCGATGCTGCAACTGGATGCGCTGCTCGATCGCAAGCCGCGCGACCTGTCGGGCGGGCAGCGCCAGCGCGTGGCGATCGGGCGGGCGCTGGTGCGCCAGCCCTCGGTGTTCCTGTTCGACGAGCCGCTGTCCAACCTCGATGCCGCGCTGCGCGTGCAGACCCGCGTCGAGATCGCGCGGCTCCACCGCGAGCTGGGCACCGCCGCGATGGTCTACGTCACGCACGACCAGGTCGAGGCGATGACGCTGGCCGACCGCATCGTGCTGCTGCGCCCGCTGGCCGGCGCGGCCGGCGGCGCCGCGAGCATCGCGCAGGTCGGCGCGCCGATGGACCTGTACCACCGGCCCGCCAACCGCTTCGTGGCCGGCTTCATCGGCTCGCCCGCGATGAACTTCCTGCCCGCCGTGGCGCTGGACATCGGCGCAGACGGCCTGGCGCTGCGCGTGGCGGGCGCCGACCTGCGCGCGCTGGTCGATCCGCCGGCGCCCGCCCGTTCCGCCGAGGTCACCGCGGGCATCCGGCCCGAGCACGTGCGCCTGGACGACGGCGCCGCGCTGCGCGCCGCGGTCACGCACGTCGAGTGCCTCGGCGAGCACGCCTGGGTCTACCTGCGCCTGCCCGATGGCGGCGCGATCGTGGCCAAGTCCGTGGACGACGTGCTCGCACCGGGCGACCAGGTGGGCGTGTCGTTCCCCGCGGAGCACGTGCATGTCTTCGGCGCCGACGACGTCGCGTTCGCGCGCCGCATGGCGCCCGTGGCGACCGCGCGGCGCGACGCGGTCCCGGTGCGCTGACCGCTGCGGACGTCCGGCGTGTTTCATCCGTTTCATGCGCGCCGCCGAATTGAAATCAAGTTTTTGCGCAGCCTCGAAGAACGACATTCGCCGATGCATCTGGCTGTCTACATTGATTCCAGGCGGCGGGCAGGAGACAAGCCCGGCGCCAGGCAGACGACGGCCGCCCCCGCGGACCGGCGCTTCCCACGGAGCCGGCACGGACGTTCCCCGCGAACGTCCGCCGACCGGATGGACAACTCACGGTAGGGCGACAACGACATGACCCGAACAACATCGACTCACAGCACTCTGAAGCTCGCGATCACCGCGTTGCTGGCCACGATGGCCGCCGAACGCGCGCTCGCGCAGGACGCCGCCGCCCCTGCGGCCTCGGCCGCCTCCGCGGCCGCGCCGGCCGCCGCCGCCTCCGGCGCCGCCGCGCCGCTGGACGCGTCCGGCAGCCCGCGCACGGCCGCCGGCGAGAAGGACTTCACGCAGACGCAGCAGGTCGTCGTCCTGGGCAACTCGCGGCGCGAGGGCATGCTCAAGAAGGAAGCCGGCTACTCCATCACCACGGCCGACGCCGAGCAGATCAAGGACGCCGCACCGACCTCGACGGCCGACCTGCTCAAGATCGTTCCGGGCGTGTTCGTCGAGACCACCGGCGGCGAGTCGGGCGCCAACATCCGCGTGCGCGGCTTTCCCGAGGCGGGCGATTCGCCCTATGCGACCATCCAGATGAACGGCTCGCCGATCTTCGCGGCGCCGTCGCTGTCCTTCCTCGAGGGCTCGTCGCTGTTCCGCATCGACGACACCATCGAGCGCGTGGAGGTGCTGCGCGGCGGCACCAGCCCGATCTACGGCTCGGGCCAGCCCGGCGTGTCGGTCAACTTCGTGCAGAGGAAGGGCAACGACGCGCCCGAGGGGGACATCCGCCTGACCGCCGGCTCGGGCAACCTGCGGCGCCTGGACGGCTACTGGTCGGGCCCGATCGCCACCAACTGGTTCGCCACGGTGGGCGGCTTCTACGACACCAGCAACGGCCTGCGCGACACGCAGTTCCCGTCCGACCGTGGCGGGCAGGTCAGCGCGCTGATCACCCACAAGC
>DATCRO010000426.1:0-6935 GCA_036569025.1 Burkholderiaceae bacterium | reverse complement strand
TAGGGCTGGCCTGTGTGAACGACGCCGAAGCACAATTGCGCGAGCTTATGCATGGCGGCGCCGAGGGCACTCATCTTGGCCTTGCCGCGGGCCAACAGCCGCTCGTAAAGCGCCTTGACGTGCGGGTTGTGGCGAATGGCGACGACCGCGGGCATGTAGAGCAGCTGGCGCAGCGATGCCGAGCCAGCCTTACTCATGCGTGGACGGCCCTTGATCGACGAGCCCGATTGCCACTCGGTGGGAACCAGACCAAGGTAGGCGGCCAGTTGCTCGGCGGACGTGAAGTCGCGTCCGGACAGCAACGCCGTGAAGTGGTCGGCCACGCGTTGGCCGACTCCAGGAATGCTCTGGAGCAGTTCCCAGATTCGCTTCAGATCCGGGTCATCGTCGATGTGCTGGTCGATGGCCCGCTGTAGGGCCTGCAGCTCGTTTTCGAGGAACGAGATCGCCTCGGCCAACGACTGCAGAACACGCTGGGGAGCTTCACCGACCACCAATTGCTCGGCCCGATTGCGTTCGCGCTGCAGGTCTTGGGCCACAGCGTCGCGGCGCGCCAGCAGCGCCCGCAACTCACGCGCCTTCAAGGGCGCGGGCTGCCAAGGCGCGGGCTTGGCCATTTGACCAAAGCGTGCGAGCACCGCGCTGTCGCAGGCATCCGTCTTGGTGTGTATTCCCAGGCCCTGTGCAAAGCGACGCAACTGGGCTGGGTTGACCAAGGACACCGCCATGCCGGCTTGCGCCAACGCGAACAATGCCCTCTCGTGATAGACACCCGTGGGCTCCAGGATCGCATGCACGTGGGCACAGCCCACCCCTTGCTTGGCCAGCCACTTGACCAGGGCTTGAAAGCCTTCAGGGTCGTTGGGAACGACCTTGGAGCGGCGGCGATCTTCAGACGAGTCGAGCAAGACGCAGTCGAGCTTGGCCTTGGCGACGTCGATGCCCAGAAAGTAGCGAAATCCCATCATGCACTCCTTGCGCTCCCAATGCATTTGCCTTGCACCCCGCACACCCACTCGCCTTGTACATGCGGGGTCCAGGCCCTTGGCTACCGTTCAGTGTCTTGCCAGGTGCAACAGGCGAGGAGACGCGGCCCCATCTACGCAACGGGCTCGAAGCCCAAGGGCGGGTTCGGGCTCGCGCTCCTCATGTGGCGGGGAGCGACTCCACCACGGACGTAAAGATACAAGGGCGGGTTAGCCGCAGGCGTAACCCGCCATCTGTCGCGCGGGCTGCAAGCGGCGGGTTACGCCTGCGGCTAACCCGCCCTACGAGGTCCGCTCTGATGGAAGCTATCTGCGCTCACCGATTTCCGCAACGGGTCGAAAGCATGCCTCGAAGCCGTTGCCAAGTTGGCTTGACGTCGCCTGACGCCGGACGGCCGCGCGGCCACACAGCGCAGGCCGACGCCACGACG
This sequence comes from Burkholderiaceae bacterium, assembly GCA_036569025.1. Taxonomy (GTDB): domain Bacteria; phylum Pseudomonadota; class Gammaproteobacteria; order Burkholderiales; family Burkholderiaceae_C; genus Scleromatobacter. Next base: position 5,518 of record DATCRO010000426.1, on the reverse strand, counting down.
CCGAGGGCGGCGTGGTCGTCGGACACGAGAAGGAGCGCCGACACGGTGGCCCGCGATCCGCGTCAAGCCCGCCACCCCGCAAGAGCGCTGGCCGCGGGCATCGACGCGGCCTCGATGGCCCGTCGATGCCAAAGCCCCTTTCGAAAAACGCGAATGTTTTTCTCCAACAGCTCACACGCCGGCGCGGCAGGGTGGGCTGGGCTTCGATCGCAGCGCGCTGCGCGATCGCTCAGCCGCGCGCGGCGGACAGCCGCGGCAAGTACTCGACGAAGGCCTGCACCAGCACGGAATCGTCGGCCTTGCGCCAGGCGGCGCCGGTCTCCACGAGCGTGCGCTCGCCCTTGATCGGCCGGTAGACAACGCCCTCGCGGTGCAGCGCCTTGACCGACGCCGGCACCAGCGCCACGCCGATCCCGCCCGAGACGAGGCTGACGATGGTGTGCATCTGCCGCGCCGGGAACAGGTCGGGACTGAAGCCGTGGCGCATGCAGGTGGCCACCATCGCATCGAAGATCATCGGGCCGTAGTGACGCTCGAAGCCGAGGAAGCGCTCGTGCGCGAGCTTCTCCAGCGCCACCTGCGACGACTTCGCCTGCGGATGATGGCCGGGCAGCGCGATCATCAGCGCCTCGCGCTGCGTCGCGCGGTAGGCGAGCGTGGGCGCCATGCCCGGCGACGCGAAGATCAGGCCGATGTCCAGCGCGCCGATCTCCAGTTCCGCGAGCATCGCGTCGGTGGTGGACTCGTGCAGCGCCAGCTTGACCTTCGGGAAGTCGGCCATGAAGCGGCGCAGCGTATCGGGCAGGAACGAATAGGCCGCCAGGCTGATGAAGCCGATCGACAGCGTGCCCGACTGTCCTTGCGCCGCATCATGCGCGCGACGCTTGAGCAGCTCGGTGCGCGCGAGCACCGCGCGGGCGTCGCGCACGGCCTCCTCGCCCTCGCGCGTGAGCACGATGCGGCGCGAACTGCGCTCGAACAGCGTGACGCCAAGCTCGGCCTCGAGCTCCTTGATCGCCAGGCTCACCGGCGGCTGCGACAGGTTCAGCCGCGCCGCCGCGCGCCCGAAGTGCAGTTCCTCGGCGACGGCCACCAGGCAGCGGAGATGACGCATTTCCATCGATCTGAATTCTGGATCAATCGATCTGAAATGAAAACTTCCCCGAATGAAAGCCCTTTGCCAGACTGCGCCAGGACTCCCACCGCCGAAACCCGGTGGCAAGAGGAAACGATGCGGGCCACGAACCTGCCGGAGACACGATTGACCGACTTCCTGACCACGCAGCCGCTGCCCCGCCCCCGGACGCTGGTGCACCCGGGCCCCGTCGGCCCGATCCGCATCGAGCACCGGCATGCGAGCCTCGGCCGCCATTTCCGCCTCGGCCTCGCGCCCGGTCGCACGCTGCACGACGCGATCATCGAACCCCTGCTGCGCCTGGGCGTCCGTTCAGCGTCGATGACCTTGCTCGGCGGCCGCCTGTCGACGCTGCTGTACTGCGTGGCCCCGCCGGATCCGACCGGCGAACGCGTCGCGAACTACACGCGCCCGATCGAGGCCGGCGCGGCCACGCTGATCTTCGGCAATGCGACGCTGGGCTGGAACGGCCGCGGCGAGCCACTGGTGCATTGCCACGCCGCGTTCGCCTGCGACGACGGCCGGGTGCGCGGCGGCCACATCGTGGTCGACCGCAGCATCGCCGAGTCGCCGGTCCCGGTGCTGGCGACCTCGCTGGACGGCATCGAGCTGCGCATCACGCAGGACGACGAGACCCACATGCCGCTGATGCGCCCGTTCGCGGCCGCGGTGCAACGAATCGAGGAGACGAGCCATGTCTGAAGTCCGCCTGGTCGAGGCCGGCGCGATGGGCCGCGTCGCCTATGCGCGCGTGGCCCCGAACGAGGACCTGGTGCTGAGCATCGAGAAGCTGTGCGTCGCCGAGGGCTTCCGCCACGCGTTCGTGCGCGGCGCGCTCGGCAGCCTGGTCGACGCCTGCTTCGTCGCGCCCGGCGGCGGCACGCGCCTCGTGCGCGGCCCGGCCGTCGAGATCGTGAGCCTGGCCGGCGAGGTGCGCACGCAGGCCGACGGCTCGCTGCGCGCGGCCATCACCGGCATCGTCGCCGACACCGAGGGCCACGTGCACGGCGGACCGTTCGTCGCCGGCGCCAATCCCGTGTGCGTCACGTTCGAGGTGACGCTCGAAGAGTGGTTGCCGTCATGACGACCCCGAGCTCGCTGCGAGCAGCCCCGCGAGGGGGCGCTCAGGCCGCTCCTGAGCGGCCGCGCGCCGGCTTGAGCGGCGGCCCATCACTCTGAAACCGACGCGGCGACCGCCCGCGCCATTCATGCCTCTGGAGACCACCTTGACCACGTCCACTTCGATCAACGCCGACTCGCCCGTCGCCCTCGTCACCGGAGGCGCGCGCGGCATCGGCCTGGCCATCGGCCAATGGTTCCTTGCCCGCGGCCACCGCATCGCGCTGCTGGACATCGACGACGAGACGCTGCAGCGCACCGTCGCCGCGTTCGACAACCCGGACGCGGTGCTCGCCGTGCACGCCGACGTGAAGGCCCCCGAGCAGGTCGCCGCGGGCGTCGCGCAGGTGGTGGCGAAGTTCGGCCGCATCGACAAGCTCGTGAACAATGCCGGCATCGCCGTCTTCAAGCCGGTGATGCAGACCAGCTACGCCGAGTTCCGCGACGTGCTCGCCACGAACCTCGACGGCGCCTTCATCTGCACCCAGGCCTGCGTGCCGCACATGCGCAAGTCGGGCAAGGGCGCGATCGTCAACATCGCGTCGATCTCGGGCCTGCGCGCCAGCACGCTGCGCGTGGCCTACGGCACCAGCAAGGCCGCGCTGCTGCACATGACCAAGCAGCTGGCCGTCGAACTGGGCGACGTCGGCATCCGCGTCAACGCGATCTGTCCGGGCCCGGTCGAGACGGAAATGGCCAAGCTGGTGCACAGCGTGGCGATCCGCTCCGACTACCACGACGCGATCCCGCTGGGCCGCTACGGCACGCCCGAGGAGATGGCCAACACGGTCGGGTTCCTGTGCAGCGACGACGCAAGCTTCATCAACGGCCAGTTCCTCGCGGTGGACGGCGGCTTCGACGCCGCCGGCGTCGGCCTGCCCACGCTGCGCCGCAACGCCGCGGCCGCGTCCGCCCAATGAGCGCACGAACTGCCCTGCGCCTGGTCGAGACGTGGCCGGGCCACGACCCGGCCGGCGCCGAGCTGGCCGATGCGCCGGCCGCGCCTCGCGCGCCCGAGCCCGAGCGGCCCGAGACCGCCGGCGCGCAGACGCTGCGCCGCGGCCTCGCGGTGCTGCGCCTGCTCACGCGCGTAGGCCCGGGCGGCCTGCGCATGGGCGAGATCGGCCACCGGCTGGGCCTGAACAAGACGACCGCGATCCGCCTGACGCGCACGCTGGTCGACGAGGGCTTCGTGCTGCACGATCGCGCCGCGGGCCGTTACCGGCTGGGGCCCGAGGCCTTCGCCGTCGGCCTGGCCGCCGAGCCCAGCTACGAGCTGCAGCGCCAGGCCGCGCCGATGCTGCGGGCGCTGGCGGCGGACTCCGGCGACACCGTGTTCTTCACCGTGCTGCACGGCCACGAGAGCATCTGCCTGTCGCGCGACGAGGGCGACTTCCCGATCCGCAACCAGCTCATCAAGCCGGGCGACCGCTGGCCGCTGGGCGTGGGCGCCGGCAGCGCCGCGATCCTGGCCGCGCTGCCCGACGAGACCGTCACCGACGTGCTGGCGCGCAATGCCGCGCTGCGCGCCGAGAAGTTCCCGCGCTGCAGCGACGCCGCGATCCGCACGCTGGTGCGCGACACGCGCGACCGCGGCTACTGCCTGCAGCCGGGCATGGTGTTCGAGGACAGCTGGGCGATCGGCGTGGTCGTCTACGACGCCAACGAGGCGCCGGTGGCCTCGATCAGCATCGCGGCCCTGCGCTCCCGCCTGGGCCCGGCGCGCAGCGCGATGCTGGGCAACCGGCTGATGCAGGCGAGCAAGGAACTCACCGCGCAGTTGAAGGTCTGAGCGGCAGCCGACGCGTCCCGAGGGCGCGCCGAACGATACTTTCAACGCCACCCGTCCAGCACGGTACGTCCTGACACGGGGCGGCGCCTGCCGTCAATTAAAGTCGGCGTCTTGTCTGCTCTGCCGCCGCGGCGGCCTGCACCGTGCTCAAGAAGCCTTCCCGGGACCAGTGGATCACCGTCGCATGGATCGGCGGTTTCGTCGGCCTCGCGCTCATCGTTTCGCTGCTCGCCGCCGTCGTCGTCGTCTCGCAGCAATTGCCCGAACTCGACGAGATCACCCACTACCAGCCGCGCCAGCCGCTGGAGATCGTCACGCGCGAAGGCATCGAGCTCGCGCAGTTCGGCCCCGAGCGCCGCCGCTTCATGCCGGTCGGCGAGTTCCCCGACGTGCTCAAGAACGCGCTCATCGCCACCGAGGACGCCGACTTCCGCAGCCACAGCGGCATCAGCATCAAGGGCATCGCGCGCGCCGCGATCTCCAACCTGTTCCACCACCATCGCCAGGGCGCCTCGACCATCACGCAGCAGGTCGCGCGCAACTTCTTCCTGAGCCGCAAGCAGTCGTACTCGCGCAAGTTCGCCGAGGCGCTGCTCGCGCTCAAGATCGAGCGCCATCTCTCGAAGGACCAGATCCTCGAGCTGTACATGAACCAGATCTACCTGGGCCAGCACGCGTACGGCTTCGAGGCGGCCTCGCTCACCTATTTCGGCAAGCCGTCCAGGCAGCTCACCGCCGCCGAGGCCGCGATGCTGGCCGGCCTGCCCAAGAACCCGGGCGGCGCCGACCCCACCGACCACTTCGAGAAGGCCAAGGCGCGCCAGCTGGTCGTGCTGATGCGCATGCACGAGACGGGCGTGCTCAACGACTCCGACTACGAGGCCGCGAAGAAGCAGCCGCTGAAGATCACCGGCCACTGGGCGCCACCGGTGAGCGCCGAATATCTCGCCGAGATGGTGCGCCAGCAGGTGGTGCAGCGCTTCGGCGAGGCGGCGTACTCGCAGGGCCTGAAGGTGACGACCTCGCTGGTGTCGGCCGACCAGGCCGCCGCGCAGGCCGCCGTGCGCAAGGGCGTGATCGACTTCGACCGCCGCCAGGCGTACCGCGGTCCGGAAGACAACGAGGACCTGCCCGACACCGACGCCGACATCGACAGCGCCGCGGCCGCCGCCCTGCACGACCACCCCGACGACGACGACCTGCGCGTGGCCGTCGTCACGCACGCGAGCCCGAAGGAAGTGGTCGCGATCCTGGCCAGCGGCGAGACGCTGCACCTGAGTGGCGACGCGCTGCGCGGCGTGCAGGCCGGCCTGAAGCCCAAGGCGGCGGAGGACGTCGCGATCACGCGCGGCGCCATCATCCGCGTGATGCGCACAACGGGCGACACCAGCTACAAGAGCGCGTGGCGCGTCACGCAGTGGCCGGACGTGGAAGGCGCGCTGGTGTCGATGGACTCGGCCACCGGCCAGATC
>DATCRO010000425.1:0-3928 GCA_036569025.1 Burkholderiaceae bacterium | reverse complement strand
GACCGGCTCGACAGCAGGTCGCTGCCCACCGCCTCCCCGGATCCACCCCATGCACATTGGCGCGATCGAGCTGCCGAATGCCCTGTTCGTCGCCCCCATGGCCGGGGTGACGGACCGGCCGTTCCGCATGCTGTGCAAGCGGCTGGGGGCGGGGTACGCGGTCAGCGAGATGGTCACGTCCCGCAAGGACCTCTGGCACACGCTCAAGACCTCGCGCCGCGCCAACCACGACGGCGAGACGGCGCCGATCTCGGTGCAGATCGCCGGCACCGACGCGCAGATGATGGCCGACGCCGCGCGCTACAACATCGACCGCGGCGCCCGGATCATCGACATCAACATGGGCTGCCCGGCCAAGAAGGTCTGCAACAAGTGGGCCGGTTCGGCGCTGATGCAGGACGAGCCGCTGGCGCTGGAGATCGTCGAGGCCGTGGTCGCCGCCTGCGCGCCGGCCAACGTGCCCGTCACGCTCAAGATGCGCACCGGCTGGTGCGACGCCGAGCGCAACGCCGTGCGCATCGCGCGCGCCGCCGAGAGCGCCGGCGTGGCCATGGTCACCGTGCACGGCCGCACGCGCGAGCAGGGCTACAAGGGCTTTGCCGAGTACGACACCATCGCCGCCGTCAAGGCCGCGCTGCGCATCCCCGTCGTGGCCAACGGCGACATCGATTCCCCTCACAAGGCGCTGCAAGTGCTGCAGGCCACCGGCGCCGACGCGCTGATGATCGGCCGCGCGGCGCAGGGCCGCCCGTGGATCTTCCGCGAGGTCGCGCATTTCCTGTCGACGGGCGAGCTGCTCGCCCCGCCGGCCACGCGCGACGTCGCGCGCTGGCTCACCGAACATCTCCACGACCACTACGGCCTCTACGGAGAGGACCTGGGCGTGCGGACGGCCCGCAAGCACATCGGCTGGGCCGTCCACGCGTTGCCGGGAGGGCCGGAGTTCCGCGCGGTGATGAACACGCACGCCGACTGCAAGACGCAGATGGCGGGCGTGATCGACTACTTCGACCAGCTGGCCGACCGCCATACCCTGTGGCCGGCGGCGAACGAAGACCTGCTTCGACAAGAGGCCTGAGGATCCGCCGGCGAGGGTTGGCGGCTCCCACGAAGACAACAAGACCAAGCATGAGCAAGAAACAGATCGAAGCCTGCGTCCGCGAGACGCTGGAACAGTATTTCAAGGACCTGCACGGCGTCGAGCCGCACTCGATGCACGACATGTTCATGAACACCGTCGAGAAGCCGCTGCTGGACGTCGTGCTGCGCCACGCCGACGGCAACCAGAGCAAGGCCGCCGAGTGGCTGGGCATCAACCGCAACACGCTTCGGCGCAAGCTGCTCGAGCACAAGCTCGTCGACCACTGAAACACCGCGACGTCGCGACCCGCGCCGTCCCCTTTCGAATTTCCATCCTGACCCGCACCACGCCATGTCCCTCACCGCCCTGCTCTCCGTATCCGACAAGACCGGCATCGTCGACTTCGCCCGCGCCCTGCATGACAGCGGCGTGAAGCTGCTGTCCACCGGCGGCACGGCCAAGCTGCTGGCCGAGAGCGGCCTGCCCGTGACCGAGGTCTCGGAGATCACCGGCTTTCCCGAGATGCTGGACGGGCGCGTCAAGACGCTGCACCCGCGCGTGCACGGCGGCCTGCTGGCGCGCCGCGACGTGCCCGAGCACATGGCCGCGCTCAAGGAGCACGGCATCGGCACCATCGACCTGCTGATCATCAACCTGTACCCGTTCGCCAAGGCCACGGCCAACCCGGACTGCACGCTGGAAGACGCCATCGAGAACATCGACATCGGCGGCCCGGCGATGCTGCGCGCCGCGGCCAAGAACTGGCAGGACGTCGCCGTCGTGATCGACCCGGCCGACTACCCGCAGGTGCTGGGCGAGCTCAAGGGCGCCGGCCTGCAGAGGAAGACCAAGTTCGCGCTCGCCAAGAAGGTGTTCGCGCACACGGCCGCCTACGACGGCATGATCACCTACTACCTCACCGCGCTGGGCGAGGACGCCGAGCTCAAGGGCGAGGCCGTGCCCGCGCGCGGCGACTATCCCGCCACGTTCACGCTGCAGCTGACCAAGGTGCAGGACATGCGCTACGGCGAGAACCCGCACCAGAGCGCCGCGTTCTACCGCGACGCGCAGCCGGCGCCGGGCACGCTCGCGAGCTGGAAGCAGCTGCAGGGCAAGGAACTGTCGTTCAACAACATCGCCGACTCCGACGCGGCCTGGGAATGCGTCAAGACCTTCGACGTGCCGGCCTGCGTGATCGTCAAGCACGCCAACCCGTGCGGCGTGGCGATCGGCGCCAGCGTCGCCGAGGCCTACGCCAAGGCGTTCAAGACCGACCCGACGTCGGCCTTCGGCGGCATCATCGCCTTCAACCGCGCCCTGGACGGCGCCGCGGCCGAGGCCGTCGCACGCCAGTTCGTCGAAGTGGTGATCGCGCCGTCCGTGACGCCGGAGGCGCGCGCCGTCTTCGCCGCCAAGCAGAACGTGCGCGTGCTGGAAGTGGCGCTGCCCGAAGGCTCCAAGGCCATGAACGCGCTCGACTTCAAGCGCGTGGGCGGCGGCGTGCTGCTGCAGTCCACGGACGCGCGCAACGTGGCGCAGTCCGAGCTCAAGGTCGTGACCAAGGTGCAGCCGACCGCCGAACAGCTGGTCGACCTGATGTTCGCGTGGAAGGTGGCCAAGTTCGTCAAGAGCAACGCCATCGTGTTCTGCGCGGGCGGCATGACGATGGGCGTGGGCGCGGGCCAGATGAGCCGCATCGACTCCGCGCGCATCGCCAGCATCAAGGCGGAGAACGCCGGCCTGACGCTCAAGGGCACGGCCGTCGCCAGCGACGCCTTCTTCCCGTTCCGCGACGGCCTGGACGTCGTCTGCGACGCCGGCGCCACCTGCGTCATCCAGCCGGGCGGCTCGATGCGCGACGAGGAAGTGATCAACGCGGCCGACGAGCGCGGCATCGCGATGGTGCTGACCGGCACCCGCCACTTCCGCCACTGAGCCGCCGGGCGGACGCGACGGCATGGTTCAACGGGTCCAGGTGGTCGCGCTGGCCATTTCGGTGGCGATCGGCGCGGCGGTGGTGACCGGGCTGACCCTCGGGTCGCGCGAGGCGCCCGTGCACGTCGGGCCGACGACGCTGCCGGCGCTCGACCTGGTCGACGTCTACGCGACCATCCTCGTGAACCTGGCCGGGCCCGCCTCGTCGCCGTCACCGCGCACGATCTCGGTGTCGCGGACGATCTACGACACCTGCGTGCCAGGGTCGCCGAAGAACCTGCCCGCGCCGTGCGGCCGGACCAAGGTCGGCAAGCTCAAGCCCGACATCGAGGCGGCCCTGCACGAGGCGCTGGCCGCGCAGGGGTTCGACGCGCGGTTCGGCGACGAGGGCGACTTGTCGTTGCACCAGGTCGTCACCGAGGCGACGGGCACTCCGGCCGCGGACGGCGACGTCGGGCACTCGAACCGCATGAAATTCCATTTCAAGCGCGTCGGCGGACGATTGCAGCTGCAGGGCACGTCGCCGGAATAGGTCACCGACCTGCGCGTCATCCGGCTCGAGCCGGTGCCGTGCCGAGCGATGCCGGCCGCGACGACGCCGCCGGCGCGGGTGCCAGGCCGAACAGCGGACGCATCCAGCCGACGCGGCGCACGATCTCGAAGCTCGCCAAGCAGATCGCCGCCGTCGCCGCGACCAGCAGCGGGCCCTCGACCGGCGGGCGCAGGCCCAGCGGCTTCATGAAGTGCGCCAGCAGCACGATCGCGGTCTGATGCACGATGTAGAACGGGAAGATCGCCTCGGTCAGGTAGCGCCGCGCGCGCGAGTCAGCCGGGTTCCACTGGCGGGCGAAGCCGAGCGCGGCGACGATCGCGCACCACTGGTCCATCGCGTAGGCGACGCGATGCAGCCGG
>DATCRO010000424.1:0-2613 GCA_036569025.1 Burkholderiaceae bacterium | reverse complement strand
GCGCTACGGCGCGCCGCGGGCGCGGGCGACCGAACTGATGCTGCTGCGCATCGCGCAGGAAGCCCTGTGGAACAGCGCCCGGCATGCCGCGGCCCGCCACGTGCGCATTTCGTTCGACTGCCTCGGCAGCCGCAGCCGGTTCACGATCCGCGACGACGGCTGCGGGTTCGATCCCGCCGCACTGGGAGCCACCGGCCGCATGCCGGGGCTGGGCATCCTGAACATGCGCGAGCGCGCCTTGTCCGCGGACGCGCTGTTCTCGCTGGATTCAGCGCCGGGCCGCGGCACGCTCATCGCCGTCGACTTCTGAAGTCCGACGGCGCCCGCGTCAGCGATCGTCGGCCTCGACGGGTCCGTCACCCGGATTCTGGAGCAGCAGGCACTGGATCAGCAGCGCGTCCATCGCGTGGCCCAGGCCGCGCCAGGCGTCCGGCGAGCCGTAGGCCAGTCCCTGCAGGAGACGTTCGAGATCTCGCAGACAGCGCTGCTGGTCGGGCGCCATCTGCACCACGGTGCGCGCCGTCCAGTCGCGCGACAGCTCGGTGCCGAAGGCCTCGCGCGCGATCGAGATGATGCCGCGCAGCAGGTCGACGAGCCGCACGGGATCGGAACGCAGGACGGACAGCGCCCGGAAACGTTCGACCAGCACCAGCATGCGCTGAACCCTGGCCGCCGGCGAATCGGATGTCAGGTCGACGCGCTTGCGCGCGCGCCGGCCGCCGCGAGGCTGCGGGGCGGCCTCGGGCGACACCGCGGACGCGGCGGCCTGGTCCCCTGAGCGGCGGTATGGCGACATGTCGAGAAGCTCCGTCGATGGAAGGACGACTGCTGCTGCGGCGCGGATCCGGTCGACGTCGCCGGTCACGCGACCGCGGGCAGGTGCGGGCTCGGCACCGCACGGGCCACTTGCTTCGTCTGCATGGTAGTGGTCCGGCCCGCGCTGCGCCAGCCGTCGCCAATGCGGCGCGGCAGGACGGGGCGCAGCGGCGCGGCAGCGGCCGGGCCGGTTCGCCCGCCGCGTCGCCGGGCTATGCCGCCACGAGCTGCTCGCGGATTGCATAGCGGATCAGCTCGGTGCGGTTGGCCACGTTCATCTTGCGCAGCACGTTGATCTTGTGCGTGCTCACCGTCTTCTCGCTGAGCGACAGCTCCGACGCGATCTCCCATCCGCGCTTGCCCGCGACCAGCATCTCGAAGACCCGGTACTCTCGATCGGACAGCCGCGCATGGCGCTGGTCGCCATGCTGGTTCGTCGCGATGCCCAGAGCGAGTCGTTCCGCGACCTCCGGGCACAGGTACCGGCCGCCCGCGCGCAGGCGCCGGATCGCCGCGATCATCTCCGCCGCCGCGAGTTCCTTGGTGGCATAGCCGTCGGCGCCAGCGCGCAGCGACTGCGTCACATGAGGCTCCTCCGCATGCATCGTGAGCACGAGCACGCGCAGATCGGGTCGCAGCGACTTCGAGTGGCTGATCAGCTCGGGGCCGCTGCGGCCAGGCATCGACAGGTCGAACACCGCGACATCGATCTCGTGGCGCCGCACGGCGTCGAGCGCCTCGGCGGCGCTGGCCGCCTCGGCGATCACCTCCAGGTCCGCCTGGTCGGACAACAAGCGACTCAGGCCCTCGCGAAACATCCGATGGTCGTCGGCCAACAGCAAACGAATCATGCTTCCCTCCTGCGTGACTTTGGTACATGGCGTCACATCTAGAACATAGAGTAGCAATCGTCGAGCAAAGCGAAAGTAGGCAGCGTCCTATCCGCAATGGGGATGCAACCCCAGGACTCCCCAAATTCGGGGAGGTCGCGATCGCCGCGCACCTATGGAGAAGGTCCCTCGCGTCATGGCGGGTCGGGTGCGGTGCCGACAACGGGTTGGTAGTTGTCCGCACCACAAAGTGGGGGTGTCACCCCTCCGACTTAAGCAGTCCTTAAGAGCAGATCCGCAGACTTTGCTCAACAGAAGAAGGCACACAGGAGGGACCTGGATTGCTGCCGCACACCTACCCCAGCGGGCCGCGCGGGATGTCACGGCGATCGTCGTGCGCATTCGCGCGCATCGCGCCGCGCCAGGCCTCGATGCCTGCCCGCCGAGCGGATTCCGCGGGCTTCACGCTGCTCGAGCTGCTGGTCGTGATCGTGATCATCGGCCTGCTCGCGGGCCTCGTGGCGCCGCGCTACTTCGACCAGGTCAGCAAGTCCAACACGAAGATCGCCAAGGCGCAGATCGACTCGCTCGAGAAGGCGCTCGACGAATATCGCCTCGATGTCGGCGTCTATCCGACCACCGAGCAGGGACTCGAGGCCTTGAACACGCGTCCGCAGAACGTCGACAAGTGGGCCGGCCCCTATCTCAAGAAGGCGGTGCCGCTCGACCCGTGGGGCGCGAGCTATGTCTACAAGTCGCCGGGCGAGCACGGCGAATACGACCTGCTCTCGTACGGCAAGGACGGCCAGCCCGGCGGCTCGGGCGAGGCGTCCGACGTCACGTCCTGGTGATGCGCGAAAGGCGAAGACGACCATGGCCTCCCGCTTCGAACTCGTGGTGCGCGGCGCGACCGGCGTGTGCACGCTGACGCTGGACGCCGCCGACGCGGCGGCCGCCCGCTTGCAGG
>DATCRO010000423.1:0-5511 GCA_036569025.1 Burkholderiaceae bacterium | reverse complement strand
GGTGATCGGCAACCAGACCAACTACACGATCGGCCGCTGGATCGGGCCGCGCGTCTTCCACTGGGAGAACTCGCGCTGGTTCAACAAGGAAGGCTTCGACAAGTCGCACGCGTTCTTCGAGAAGTACGGCGGCGCCGCGCTCATCGCCGGCCGCTTCATGCCCTTCGTGCGCACCTTCGCCCCGTTCGTGGCCGGCGTCACCTGCATGACCCGCCGCCGTTTCACGATCTACGACGTCACCGGCGCCGCCCTGTGGATCGGCAGCGTGACGCTGCTGGGCTACGGCATCGGCAACCTGCCGTGGGTCAAGGGCCACCTGCAGTGGATCTTCCTGTCGATGATCATCATCCCGGGCGTGCTGGCGCTGGTCGGGATCCTGCGCAAGAAGGCGGAGCCGGCGCGTTGAGGCGCGGCTCCGCGGTGTCGGGGCATGCCTTTTGCGCGCCACGGCATCGCCAGCGGGGTCAGGTCTTGAATGTTGCGCGGCACGGCCTCCGTCTGGGGTCAGGTCTTGAAAGCTGAGCGAGGGGACAGCCGCGCCAGCGGGGTCAGGTCTTGAATGTTGCGCGGCACGGCCTCAGTCTGGGGTCAGGTCTTGAAAGTTGCGCGAGGGGACAGCCGCGCCAGCGGGGTCAGGTCTTGAATGTTGCGCGGCACGGCCTCCATCTGGGGTGAGGTCTTGAAAGTTGCGCGAGGGGACAGTCGCGACTGGTACCGTCCGTGCCGCGCAACTTTCAAGACCTGACCCCATCGAGAAGCGGATGAGCGCGCAACATTCAAGACCTGACCCCAGGGTAAGCGGCCAGGCGCGCCAGGACGCAAGATCCGACGCCGGCCCGGCCTCAGCCGAACACGCCGTACTCGGCCTGCAGGATCTCGCCGGTGTGCACGTCGATCAGCAGCGCGTCGGCGCCCACGCGCACCCATTCGTAGTCGACCGGCGGCACCTCGAGGCCGAACAGCCAGTAGTCGGTGAGCAGGTACTGCGGCGCCCAGTAGGCGCGCGGCAGGCGCTCGCCGTAGCTCCAGTGGCGGTTGACCCAGCCCGCGGGGCGCTGGTACGGGCCGACGTGGTAGCTGCGGGCGGCCTGGAAATTGTGCTGGTACGCCGCCCGGTCGAAGGTCTTGGGGCGCGCGTCCCAGCCTTGCGGGGCCTCGGGGCGGTGGTAGCCGTTCGGGCCGGCATGGGGCTCGGCGGGATGCATGACGTGCCCGTGCGGCGCGCCGCGTTCGTCGCGCTGCTGCGCGAAGGCCGATCCGCTGCCTGCCGCGGCGATGGCGGCCGCGACGAGCACGTGCTTCAGGGGAAGTGACATCGGGAACTCCTTGGAGACGGACGACGTTTGTCCGTTGCTTCGCAAGGTAGGCTCGGCAGCTCTCGCGGATGTGAAGAAGTTCAGCGGGACCGACACGAAGACGCCCGGCGGGGCGGCCAGGGCGCAGGTCGCGGCGCCGTCCTACAGGTCGCGATGCCGGGCGATCGGCGGATTCTTCGCGAAGTAGCGGTCGATCCCCGTGTACAGCGCCTCGACCAGCTTGGTGCGGTAGTCGGGGTCGCGCAGCTTGTCCTCTTCCTGCGGGTTCGAGATGAACGCCGTCTCGACGAGGATCGACGGGATGGACGGCGCCTTGAGCACCGCGAAGCTGGCCTGTTCCACCTGGCCGCGGTGCAGCTTGCCGACCTTGCCCATGCGCAACAGCACCTCGCCGCCGACGCGCAGGCTGTCCTTGATCTGCGCCGTGGTGCTCATGTCCAGCATGGCGCGCATGACCTGCGCGTCCTTGACCTTGACGCTGACGCCGCCGACCGCGTCGGAATGGTTCTCCTTGTTGGCCATCCAGCGGGCGGCCGCACTCGAGGCGCCGCCCTGGCTCAGCGCGAACACCGAGGCACCCTTGGCGTCGGGCGTGAAGAACGCGTCGGCGTGGATGGAGACGAACAGGTCGGCCTGCACGCGCTCGGCCTTCTTCACGCGCTCGCCCAGCGGCACGAAGAAGTCGGAGTCGCGCGTGAGCAGCACGCGCACCCCGGGCTTGGCATTCAGGCGCTCGCGCAGCTGCAGCGCGATGGCCAGCACGACGTCCTTCTCGTGCAGCCCGGTGGGGCCGGTGGCGCCCGGATCCTCGCCGCCGTGGCCCGGGTCGATGGCGATCACGAGCAGGCGGTCGACCTTGCGCTTTTCCTCCGGGGTGAGCGGACGCGCCGCGAACGGCGCCTGCGTCTCCATCGTGGACGTGTCGACGCCCAGGCCGCCGTGGATCGCGGAGCCGACCTCCGCCACGCGCGGGCCCGAGCTGCCCGGGGGCGGCGGCAGCGACGCGATGTTGGTGCCCGGCACCACCGGCGCGCTGGCGCCGGCGGGAATGCGGCCGATGAACTCGCCGAGCGCGTCCTGCACCTCCTGCGCGGCGCGCTGCTCGGACTGCTCCTTGCCGCGCAACAGCGCGAGCAGCGGATCCTGCTCGCGTACCGGATAGAGGTCGAACACCAGGCGGTGCTGGTAGGCGGCCACCGGCGCGAGCATGAACTGCTGCGGCGCGACGGCCTGCTTCAGGTCGAGCACCAGGCGCACGACGCGCGGCGTGTTCTGGCCGACGCGCACGCCCGCGATGAACGGGTCGTCCGCGCGCACCTTGCCCACCATGTCGCGCAGCGCGGGACTGAGCTCCAGGTTCTCGATGTCGACGACCAGGCGGTTCGGGTTGTCGGCCAGGAAGTTGCGCGCCTGCAGCGGCTCGTCGGACTCGATGGTGACGCGCGTGTAGTCGGCGGCGGGCCAGATGCGGACGGCGACGATGCTGGCGCCGAACGCCAGGTCGGTGGCGCCCAGGCACAGCACGAGGCTGCCGCCGCGCACGAAGTCTCTACGCTTCATGAACCCGTATTCTCGATCAGAAGCAGCCCCGTGGGTGTCATCGCGTCGTATCGGACCCGTCGAATCGCCTCGTCGTGTGGCGTGATGGTCACGCGCAGGTCGGGCACGGGCAGCAGCGGCTCGGCCTTCTCGGCCCATTCCACCAGCTTGAGGCCGGGCGCGCCGAACAGGTCGCGCAGGCCGGCGTCCTCCCATTCCTGCGGGTCGTCGAAGCGGTAGAAGTCGAAGTGCGAGATGGCCAGGTGCTCGAGCTCGTAGGTCTCGACCACCGCGTACGTGGGGCTCTTGATGCGGCCCTCGACGCCCAGCGCATGCAGCAGGTGGCGCACGAAGGTCGTCTTGCCGGCGCCCAGCGGGCCCTCCAGCTCGATGAACGCGCTGCGCAGCGCCAGATCGTCACGAAAAAGCCGCGCGAGCGCGGCCGC
The DNA here is from genome assembly GCA_036569025.1 of Burkholderiaceae bacterium. Taxonomy (GTDB): domain Bacteria; phylum Pseudomonadota; class Gammaproteobacteria; order Burkholderiales; family Burkholderiaceae_C; genus Scleromatobacter. The sequence continues at coordinate 2,210 of DATCRO010000423.1, read as the reverse complement.
GTCGCGCGCGCAAGCCGCTTCGTCGGGCCAGTCGGCGCTCGATGTTCCTAGAATTGGCGGATGTTGCAGCTGCGTCATGAGGTCGGGCAGGATCCCGCGAAGGTCGCTCTCTTGCGGCGCCTCGAGGGCTGGGCGCGCGAGTTGGGATTCTCACAGATCGGCGTCGCGGAGGTCGACCTCGGCGATGCCGAGCAGGGCCTGCGCGCGTGGCTCGAGGCCGGCTTCCACGGCAGCATGGGCTACATGGCGGCGCACGGCATGAAGCGCGCGCGCCCGGCCGAGCTGCAGCCCGGCGCGCTGCGCATCATCACGGCGCGCATGGACTACCTGCCTCAGGCGCGCGGCGAGCAGTGGCAGGCGCAGGAGACCGCCCGCCTCGCGCGCCCCGGCGAGGCCGTCATCTCGATGTACGCCCGCGGCCGCGACTACCACAAGGTGCTGCGCAACCGGCTGCAGAAGCTGGCCGACCGCCTCGCCGCCGAGATCGGCCCGCTGGGCCACCGCTGCTTCACCGACTCCGCCCCGGTGCTCGAGGTGGAGCTGGCCACCCGTTCGGGCCTGGGCTGGCGCGGCAAGCACACGCTGGCGCTCGCGCGCGACGCCGGCTCGATGTTCTTCCTCGGCGAGATCTTCGTCGACCTCGCGCTGCCGCTCACCGCGCCTGCGACGCCGCATTGCGGGCAGTGCAGCGCCTGCATCGACGTCTGCCCCACGCAGGCGATCGTCGCGCCCGAGCGCCTGGACGCGCGCCGCTGCATCTCCTACCTGACGATCGAGAGCGACGACCCGATCCCGATCGAGTTCCGCCGCGCGATCGGCAACCGCATCTACGGCTGCGACGACTGCCAGGTGGCCTGCCCGTGGAACAAGTTCGCGCGCCGCACGTCTTTACCTGACTTTGCAGAGCGCCCCGACCTGGCCGAGCCGTCGCTCCTGGAGTTGTTCGCCTGGAGCGAGGCGGAATTCCTGCGCCGCACCGAAGGCTCGCCGATCCGCCGCATCGGCCACGCGCGCTGGCAGCGCAACCTCGCCGTGGCCCTGGGCAACGCGCTGCACGCCGGCGAGCCGCGCGCGCCCATCGAGGCCGCGCTGCGCGGGCGCCTCGCCGACGCGAGCCCGCTGCTGGCCGAACACATCGCGTGGGCCCTGTCGTCCGCGCCCGGCGCTGGCGCGTTGAACGAGCGAGGCGCCGCATCGGGCGCCGCCAAGGAATGAAGATGATCCGACCGTCATGGCGCCATCCCGCCCGCACCGCGGCCTCCGGCGCGCGCGCGCTGGGGCAGGGCCTGCTGGGCATGGCGCTGATCGCGCTGGCCGCCTTCGCGCTGCTGCCCAGCGCCAACGCCGCGACCGGGCCCGTCGCGATCACGATGGAGAACCAGACGTTCCCGGCCCAGGCGAGCGTCGCCGGCGCGCCGCTGCAGCTCAACGGCGTGGGCCTGCGCGCCGCGTTCATCTACAAGGTCTACCTCGCGGGCCTGTACCTGCCCGCCAAGGCCGCCACCGGCGCGGACGCGATGGCCCAGCCCGGGCCCAAGCGCGTGCAGGTGCGCATGCTGGTGGACGGCCCGTCCGACGAGTTCGCCAAGGCCTTCACCGGCGGCATCGCCAAGCGCACGCCGGCCGACCAGGTGGCCGCGATGAAGGATCGCATCGCCGCGTTCGACCACACGCTGCGCAGCGTGGGCAAGGTGCACAAGGGCGACGTCGTCGACCTCGACTGGCTGCCGTCCGAGGGCCTGGCGATGCGCATCAACGGCAAGCCGGTGGGCACGCCGGTGCCGGGCGCCGACCTCTACGCCGCGATGCTGAACATCTTCGTCGGCGACCGGCCGGTCGACGCGAAGATGAAGGCCGGCATGCTGGGCGCGGCGAGCTGACTTGGCCACGGCGAAGAAGGCCTCCCCCCCGCGCGCGCGCCCGGCCGCGGCGCCCACGAGCGAGGCGATGCAGCGCAGCGCCGGCGCGATCGACCGCTTCCTCGACGGCCTGTGGCTGGAAGACGGGCTGGCGAAGAACTCGCTCGCGGCCTACCGGCGCGACCTCACGCTGTTCGCGGCGTGGCTGGGCCATGAGCAGTCGCGCGACCTCGCGCAGGCGCGCCCGAGCGACGTGCAGGGCTACATGCTGGCGCGCCACGCCGCGAGCAAGGCCACCAGCGCGAACCGGCGGCTGGCGGTGTTCCGGCGCTTCTACCGCTGGGGGTTGCG
>DATCRO010000422.1:0-3764 GCA_036569025.1 Burkholderiaceae bacterium | reverse complement strand
CGCGTGCAGCGCGCCCTGAGCCAGGCGGACGTCTTTCGCATTGACCATTTCCGCGGCTTCGCCGGCTACTACGAGATCCCGGGCGACAGCCCCGACGCCAAGCGCGGCGAATGGAAGACCGGTCCCGGCATGGCCTTGTTCGACGCCATCAGGAAGGCGCTCGGCCCGCTGCCCATCGTCGCCGAGGACCTCGGCTTCATCACGCCCGATGTCGTCGAGCTGCGCGACGCCTGCGGCTTCCCCGGCATGCGCATCCTGCAGTTCGGCTTCGGCGGCGACGCGTCCAACGAATTCCTGCCGCACAACTACGTGCGCAACACGATCGCCTACACCGGCACGCACGACAACGACACCGCGCGCGGCTGGTGGGACAACGCGAGCCCGCACGAGCGCGCCTACGTCGGCAGCTACCTGGCCAGCGGCGGCGACGACATCCACTGGGCGATGATCCGCGCCTGCTGCAACTCGGTGGCCAACGTGGCGGTGTTCCAGCTGCAGGACGTGCTGGGCCTGGGCAGCGCCCACCGCATGAACACGCCCGGCACCGTCGGCGACCAGAACTGGTCGTGGCGCTTCGACTGGTCGATGCTGGGCAGCGAGCCCGGCCGCGTGCTGGGTCTGATCAGCGCGGCGAGCGGACGCGCGCCGATCGGGCTGGTGCATCTGCCCTGACGAGGCGGGCTGGCCGCGGTCGGAGGGGTCTGGCCTCTCCTCGGATCGCGCCGGCCACGTCGATCGCAGGTTCTACGCTGGTCGCGATTCGAGGCGAAGGCCTGACCCCGATCATCGGCCGGGGATCGAGGTCAGGCCTTCGCCTCATGTCGTCGGCTGCTTGCCCCGCGATGGCGGCAGCCCGGCGGCGACATGAGGAGAGGCCAGACCCCTCCGAGCCCGGCACGCCGCGCGCGCTCAATCCTTTGCCAGCTTCTCCGTCGACCACCCGCCGCCCAGCGCCGACACCATGTTGATGGCGGCCGTCTGCCGGTTCAGCGACACCTGCATCAACGCCCGGCGCGCGCTCAGCGCCGAGGCCTGCGCGGTCACCACGTCGGTGTAGGCGACCAGGCCTTGCTTGTAGCGGTTCTGCATCTCCTGCTCGGTCTGGTCGGCGGCCTGCGAGGCCACGCGGCGCAGCGCCTGCTGCTCCTCCAGCGACGATGCGGCCGACAGCTGGTCCTCGACCGCGGAGAACGCCTCCAGCACGGTCTGGCGATACTGCGCGACCGACTGCTTCCACGCGGCCTGCGCCTCGTCGACGCGTGCCGTGCGGGCGCCGCCGTCCAGGATCGTCTCGGCCAGCGACACGCCCAGCGACCACGCGAACGAGGACGCATTGAACAGGTCGGACAGCCGCGACGCGCCCTGCGTGCCGTTGGCGCTCAGCGTCAGCGACGGGAAGTACGCGGCGCGCGCGACGCCGATGTCGGCATTGGCGGCCGCCACCTTGCGTTCGGCCGAGGCGATGTCGGGCCGGCGCTGCAGCAGGTCGGACGGCACGCCGACGGGAATGGCCGGGACGGTGGTGGCGTTCCAGTCGCCGGCGGGCAGGGTGAACGTGGCCGGCGCCTGGCCCGCGAGCACGGCCATCGCGTGGAACAGCTGCGCGCGTTGCTGGCGCAGCTGCGCGAGATCGGCCTGCGCGTTGGCCAGGGTCGTCTGCGCCTGCAGCACGTCGCTCTTCTGCGCGATCGCGGCGGCGTAGCGGTTCTGGGTGATCTGCAGCGCGCGCTGATAGCCCACGATGGTGGCCTGCAACGTGACGATCTCGGCGTCGGCCTCGCGCACCGAGAGGTAGTCGGTGACGAACGCGGCCTGCGCCGACAGCGTGGCGTTGGCGAGGTCGGCCTCGCTCGCCTGGGCGTTGGCGCTGGCCGCGGACACCGTGTTGGCGATGCGGCCCCACAGGTCGGGCTCCCAGCTCGCGCCCAGTCCCAGCGTGAAGCGCGTGCTGGTCTTCGAGGTCGATGCGCTCGTCGAGGCGGGGTTGGAGCCCGACGAGGCCGAGGTGCTCGTCTTGCCGCCCACGCCCGATCGGGTGGCGCCAGCGTCCAGCGACAGCGTGGGGAAGAACGAGGCGCGCTGCTCGCGCACGGCGGCGCGCGATTCCTCGACGGCGGCCGCCGCGGCCGCGACGTTCTGGTTGGAGACGGCCACCTGTGGCGCCAGCTCGTCCAGCACCGGGTCGTTGAACAGCGTCCACCAGGGCCCGCGCGACAGCGTGTCGGCCGGCGCGGCGGCCATCCAGCCCGGCGGGGCCTCGAGGAACTGCGGCGATGCCGGCGCCTCGGGCTTGTGCGACGGGGCGAGCGCAGTGCAGGCGCCGAGCGCGAGCAGGCTCGCGGCCGCGAGCGCGACGCGCATGACGCGCGGTCGCGCAGGCGTGGCGCGCGGGGCCGGCGCCGGCTTGAAGGGGAGGGGAGTGCCCATGGTCATCGTCAATTCCCTGTGGCCGCGCTGGCGGCGGGGGGCGCAAGAGGTGGGTGCGGGTCGTGGGCGTCCGGATCGGAGGTGTGCCGGCTCAGCAGCTTCTCGTCGGGGCTGCGGCGGCGCCACGAGTCCAGCAGCAGGTAGACCACCGGCGTGGTCAGCAGCGTCAGCAGCTGGCTGGCGACCAGCCCGCCGATGATGGCGATGCCCAGCGGCTGGCGCAGCTCCGAGCCCTCGCCGAAGCCGATGGCCAGCGGCAGCGCGCCGAGCGCGGCGGCCAGCGTCGTCATCAGGATCGGGCGGAAGCGCAGGCGGCAGGCCTCGCGCACCGCGTCGTGAGCGGACAGGCCTCGCGAGCGCTCGGCTTCCAGCGCGAAGTCGATGATCAGGATCGCGTTCTTCTTGACGATGCCGATCAGCAGGAACACCCCGATCAGCGCGATCAGCGTGAATTCCATGCCGAACAGCATCAGCGCCAGCACCGCGCCGACGCCGGCCGAGGGCAGCGTCGACAGCACCGTCAACGGGTGCACGAGGCTCTCGTACAGCACGCCCAGCACGATGTAGATCACGACGACGGCCGCCAGGATCAGCAGCGGCTGCTGGTTGTCGTTCTGCTGCGCCGCCGCCGCGGTGCCCTGCGAGCTGCCGCGCACGTTGATCGGCATGTGGATGGACGCCTCCGCGTGCTCGATCGCGGCCTTGGCGTCGGACAGCGAGTAGCCGTCGGCCAGGTTGTACGAGACGGTCGTCGCCAGCTCGCCGTCCTGGTGGTTGACGCTGGCGCGCGCCGCCGATTCGCTGAACGACGCGATCGTCGACAGCGGCACCATCGTGTGGGCGCTGGTGTTGACGGTGGCGCCGGTGGAGGCGTCGCGCGAGCCCGGGTTGGCGCTGACGGTGGCCGTCGACGCCGCGGCCGCGGCGCTGGCCGCGCCGTTGACCGGCGCTGCGTTGGCGCCGCTGCCCGGCACCTGCACGTCCTTGAGCGACAGCGGCGTCTGCGTGAACCGAGGGCTCGCCTCCATCACGACGTGGTACTGGTTCAGCGCGTCGTAGATCGTGGCGACCTGGCGCTGGCCGAACGCGTCGTACAGCGCGTTGTCGACGTCCTTGTTGGTCATGCCCTGTCGCGCCGCCGCGTCGCGGTCGATGGTGACGAAGGCCTCGACGCCGTTCTCCTGCTGGTCGGTGTCGATGTCGGTCAGCGCCTCCTCGTTCTTCATCGCCTCGGCGAGCTTCGTCGCCCAGGTCGCGAGGTCGGCCTGGTTGTCGGACTTGAGCGTGTACTGGTAGGTCGAGTTGCTCTGGCGCCCGCCCATGCGCAGGTCCTGCAC
>DATCRO010000421.1:0-3445 GCA_036569025.1 Burkholderiaceae bacterium | reverse complement strand
TCCCAAGGCTGGCTGTAAAGCTCTGTTGGGCGCACCGGCTGCGGCAGCCGTGGCGACGAGGAGTCCCGCCCCACCCGGCACAATGGCGCCATGACCGAGAAAACCCTGCTCCTGGTGGATGGCTCCAGCTACCTCTACCGCGCCTATCACGCGATGCCCGACCTGCGCGGCCCCGGCGGCGAGCCCACCGGCGCCATCCGCGGCATGGTCGCGATGATGAAGCTGCTGCGCGAGCAGATCGGCGCCGACTACGCGGCCTGCGTGTTCGACGCCAAGGGCAAGACCTTCCGCGACGACTGGTACCCCGAGTACAAGGCCAACCGCTCGGCGATGCCGGAAGACCTCGCCAAGCAGGTCGAGCCGATCCATGCCGTGGTCGCGATGCTGGGCTGGCCCATCATCACCGTGCCGGGCATCGAGGCCGACGACGCGATCGGCACGCTCGCGCGCGCGGCGACCTCGCTGGGCTGGAAGACGGTGATCTCCACCGGCGACAAGGATCTCGCACAACTGGTCGACGACCACGTCACGCTGATCAACACGATGAGCAACGAGACGCTGGACGTCGCCGGCGTCCTGGCCAAGTTCGGCGTGCCGCCGTCGCAGATCATCGACTACCTCTCGCTGATCGGCGACACCGTCGACAACGTGCCCGGCGTCAACAAGGTCGGCCCGAAGACGGCGGTCAAGTGGCTGCAGGAGCACGGCTCGCTGGACGGCGTGATCGCCGCCGCGCCGACGATGAAGGGCGCCGTCGGCGAGCACCTGCGCAACGCGCTCGAGTGGCTGCCGATGGGCCGCAAGCTGGTGACGGTGGTGACCGACCACGACCTGAGCGGGCACGTGGAGAACTGGCCCGCGCTCGACGCGCTGGCGCTGCGCCCGGTCGACCACGAGAAGCTGCTGGAGTTCTACCAGCGCTACGGCTTCCGCGGCTGGCGCGAGGAGATCGAGAAGCAGCTCGGCACGACCCCCGCCCCCGCGCCGGCGGTTGGCGCCGACCGTGGCCTGTTCGACGACGAGGTCGACGTGCCGGCCGTGCCCGTGCAGGCGCTGGCGCACCAGTACGACACGATCTTCACGTTCGAGCAGCTCGACGAATGGATCGCGAAGCTGCAGGCCGCGCCGCTCTCGGCCCTCGACACCGAGACCGACTCGCTCGACGCCATGCGCGCCCGCATCATCGGCATCTCGTTCGCCGTCGAGCCGGGCAAGGCCGCCTACATCCCGCTGCGCCACGACTACGCCGGCGCGCCCGACCAGCTCCCGTTCGACGACGTGATCGCCCGGCTGCGCCCGTGGCTGGAGAACCCGGCGGCCAAGAAGGTGGGCCAGCACATCAAGTACGACATGCACGTGTTCGCCAACATCGGCATCGCGGTGCAGGGCTTCGAGCACGACACGCTGCTCCAGAGCTACGTGCTGGAGGCGCATCGGCCGCACGGGTTGTCCAGCCTGGCCGACCGCCACCTGGGCCGCAAGGGCATCGACTACGAGGACCTGTGCGGCAAGGGCGCCAAGCAGATCCCGTTCTCGCAGGTGGACGTCGAGCGCGCGTCGCGCTACTCCGGCGAGGACAGCGAGATGACGCTGCAGGTGCACCAGGCGCTGTACCCGCGCATCGCCGCCGAGCCGGGGATGAAGTTCGTCTACGAGTCCATCGAGATGCCCACCAGCGCGGTGCTGGGACGCGTCGAACGCCACGGCGTGCTGATCGACAGCGCCCGCCTGGCGGAGCAGTCGCGCGTCCTCGCCGAGCGCATGATGGCCCTCGAGAACGAGGCCTACGAGATCGCCGGCCAGCCGTTCAATCTCGGCTCGCCCAAGCAGATCGGCGAGATCCTGTTCAACAAGCTGGGCCTGCCGGTGGCCAAGAAGACGGCCTCGGGCGCGCCGTCCACCGACGAGAGCGTGCTGGAGAAGCTGGCGCTCGACTATCCGCTGCCGGCCAAGCTGCTGGAGCACCGCGGGCTGTCCAAGCTCAAGGGCACCTACACGGACAAGCTGCCGCAGATGATCAACGCCGACACCGGCCGCGTGCACACGCACTACGCGCAGGCGGTGGCCATCACGGGACGGCTGTCCAGCAACGACCCGAACCTGCAGAACATCCCGATCCGCACGCCCGAGGGCCGGCGCGTGCGCGAGGCCTTCGTCGCTCCGCCGGGCCACGTGATCGTGTCGGCCGACTATTCGCAGATCGAGCTGCGCCTGATGGCGCACATCAGCCAGGATCCGGGCCTGCTGCGCGCGTTCAACGACGGCATGGACGTGCACCGCGCCACGGCCGCCGAGGTGTTCAACCTGGCGTCCGAGGAGGTCACCAGCGAGCAGCGCCGCTACGCCAAGACCATCAACTTCGGCCTGATCTACGGCATGGGCGCGTTCGGGCTGTCGCAGTCGCTGGGCATCGAGCAGAAGGCGGCCAAGGACTACATCGACCGCTATTTCGCGCGCTTCGCGGGCGTGCGGCGCTACATGGAGGAAACCAAGGCCAGCGCGTCGCAGAAGGGCTACGTCGAGACCCTGTTCGGCCGCCGCATCTCCCTGCCCGACATCAACGGCGGCAGCGGCCCGCTGCGCGCCGGCGCCGAGCGCCAGGCCATCAACGCGCCGATGCAGGGCACGGCCGCCGACCTGATCAAGCTGGCGATGCTGGCGGTGCAGAAGGCGCTCGACGACCAGGGCAAGGGCACGCGCATGGTCATGCAGGTGCACGACGAACTCGTCTTCGAGGTGCCCGAGGCCGAGATCGAATGGGCCCGGACCGAGATCCCGAAGCTCATGGCCGGGGTCGCCCGGCTGTCGGTGCCGCTGATCGCCGAGGTGGGCATCGGGCCGAACTGGGACGAGGCGCATTGATGGCCGCGCTCGCGCGGGCGCGTCGCGTGACGCGTGCGGGCGCGCGCCGCGCCTGCCTGGAGCAGCGGCCATGAGCGACGGCGCGCGGCGCGCGTTCGCGCCGACGGGCAGGGGGTTGGGCGCGGTGCTCGTGGTCGCCACGCTGTGGGTCGCCTGGGGCCTCGTAAGGCACCCGGGCTTCCAGCCGGTCTCGTGGCTGCGCGTCGCCGCGCCGGTCGTCGCGCTGCTGGCCGGCGGCGGCTTCACGCGCCTGGTGGCCTGGGCGCGCGCGGACGCGGACGCGCAGCGCGAGTTCGACCGCGGCGGCAAGGCGCTGTTCATGGGTTTCGCGATGGTGGCGGCGACCTTGCTGGCCTGGCTTCTCGTGTCGCAGGCGATCCCCGCGACGTGGACGGCCCTGGCCGGCGCGCCGCGCGCCGAGGCCGGCGTCGTGACGCACCGCGTGCCCGCGGCGGGCGATGCCGACTGCCGCTTCCGCCTGGTCGTCGTCAGCGCCGACGCCGTGGCCGGTGCGGTGCCGCGGCCGCTGGACGAGTGTGTGGACGAGTCGGTCTGGACGCAGGCCGCCGATGGCGGGCCGGTG
>DATCRO010000420.1:0-6218 GCA_036569025.1 Burkholderiaceae bacterium | reverse complement strand
CCGCCAGGTCCAGGAGGACCGCTCGGCGCATCCGATCCGCGTTCAGTGCTCGGAATCCGGCGCGAGCGTCGCCATCGCGCGGCACGATTCGGCGCAGGCCCGGCACGCCTGGGCGCACAACTGGCAATGCTCGTGTTCGTGCTGCGCGCACTCGTCCGCGCAGGCGTCGCACACCTGCGCACACAGCGCGCAGACCGGCCCGGCGAGCGGGCTGTCGCGCAGCATCACGCCCGCCGCCAGCCGGCACACGGCGGCGCAGTCCACATCCAGCGCGACGCAGCGCGCCATCATGGCGACGTCCTCCTCCTTGAGGCAGCCGGCGAAGCACTGGTCGCAGGCCGCGGCGCAGGCGGTGCACGCGGCGATGCAGTCGGAGGTGGCGGTGAGGGTGGGCAGCGTCATGGGAACCTCGCTCGGGGGCGAGCGGTTCCGGCAATGGCGATGCCTAGAGCCCGGCCAGCGGCACGTGCGCAGCGGCCTCGTCGGCCGCGATCCTGACGATCACCTGGTCGAGGTCGGACTGCAGCCGCGCCAGCGTCTCCGGCGGCAGCGCCTTGAGCGCGTCGGGCAGCAGGCCGGCGAATGGGCCCGGGGCATTGCGCAGCACCCGGGCGCCGGCGGGCAGCAGGTTCAGCTGCACGGCGCGGCGGTCGGCGCCTTGCTTGACGGCCACCAGCATGTCGCGGTCGATCAGCGTGCGAACCAGGTTGCTGGCGGTGGACTGGTGGATGGACATCGCGCGCGCCAGCGCGCCGACGCCGATACCCGGCTGCTCGCGCACCACGCTGAGCGCCCAGACCTGCGCACCGCCCATGCCCACCGTCTTCTCGACCTGCTGGAAGTGCGACTTGACCGCGTTGAAGACCTGGCGGAACTGGCGAAGCACGGCGATCGCGGCCTGGTCATGGTCGACAGGCGGATCGGACACGACGGCGACGAGTTTGGGACGAGCGGCCATGTGTCGATCATAGGTGTCGACTCGACGGTGGCCCGTCACTCGTTTCGGGTATGCCGGGGCCGCGGACCCACAAAAAAACGGACGCCGTCGAAGGCGTCCGAAGCTGAGTTGAACCCAGCGCTCCCGAAAACGACCGGCGCACCACGCACCGGTCGACACACACTCGTTACCCGGCCAAGCCCATGGATCGGTTCGAAGACGATATCAGGTGAATTTGTCCAAATGTGAAGAGGGTCTTGCGCAACAACGGCGATTCGCCTTCAATCGCGGCACCGTGCCCGCTCGGGACTGGCCCTTGCTCCCGGTGCGCGGCACGCCGCGTTCCAGGTTGGAGAGGGCGGAAAGGGATTGGTTCCGTGGACAGCATGAAAACGGATTGCGTCATCGCCGGCGGCGGACCCGCCGGGATGATGATGGGCTTGCTGCTCGCCCGCGCGGGCGTCGATGTCGTGGTGCTGGAGAAGCACGCCGACTTCCTGCGCGACTTCCGCGGCGACACCATCCACCCGTCGACGCTGGACGTGATGCACGAGCTGGACCTGCTCGACGAGTTCCTGCGCCGGCCCCACGACGAACTGCGCGAGGTCGCCGTGCGCGTCGGCGCCGACCAGGCGCAGATCGCCGACTTCCGCCACGTGCCCACCCACTGCAAGTTCCTGGTGATGATGCCGCAGTGGGACTTCCTGGACTTCCTGGCCGACCATGCCCGCCGGCTGCCGTCGTTCCACCTGGTGATGAAGGCGGAGGCGACGACGCTGATCCGCGAGGACGGCCGCGTCGCGGGCCTGCGCGCGCGCACGCCCGAGGGCGAGCTCGAGATCCGCGCCGCGCTGGTGGTCGGGGCCGACGGCCGCCATTCGACGATCCGCGCCCAGGCCGGGCTCGAGACGCTGGATCTGGGCGCCCCGATGGACGTCCTGTGGCTGCGCGTGTCGCGCGTGCCCGGCGATCCGCCCGACCTGTTCGGCCAGGTCGACGCCGGCCGCATGCTGGTGATGATCGCGCGCAACGACTACTGGCAATGCGCGCTGCTGATCCCCAAGGGCTCGGACGCGCAGGTGCGGGCGCGCGGCATCGAGGCGCTGCACGAATCGATCCTCGGCCTGTCGCCCTGGCTGGGCGACCGGGTCAAGGAGCTGGTCGACTGGGACCAGGTCAAGCTGCTGGCGGTGACGGTCGACCGCCTGCGCGACTGGGCCCGGCCCGGCGTGCTGTGCATCGGCGACGCGGCGCACGCGATGTCGCCCATCGGCGGCGTGGGCATCAACCTGGCCGTGCAGGACGCGGTGGCTGCGGCGCGGCTGCTGCGCCGGCCGCTGCGCGAGCGGCGGCTGCAGCTGGACGACCTGCTGCGCGTGCAGCGGCGCCGCGAGTGGCCGATGAAGGTGGTGCAGGGCATGCAACTGCGGATGCAGGACCGGCTGATCCGGCCCATCCTCGCCGCGAGCGGCCCGGTGCGCATGCCGTGGTTCCTGCGGCTGTTCGGGCGATTCGCGTTGCTGCGCCGCATCCCGGCCTGGTTCATCGGCGTGGGCGTGCGACCCGAGCACGTCGAACGCTAGGGTCGCGCGGACAGCCAGCCGCCGCGGAAGTCGGCGCGCGCCAGGCCGCGGCGGATCGTCGGCTCGCGCTTCATCAGTTCCCACGGCAGGCCGCTGCGGTAGTTCTCGATCATCGCGACCACCGGTCCGCTGTTGAGCGCGAAGCGCCACGGCGAGACCCAGCCGGGCGCATCCTTGCCGCCGCCCCAGGTCGGGTTGAACGAGCAGCCGGGCATGTAGTCCGGGTACTCGCGCGTCAGGCGCGCGATGTGCTGCATCGTGGGAATGACGACGTCGGGCGCGAACGGCAGCGAGGCCGCGCAGGCCCACGGCGCGACGGTGCCGTCGTCCGGGCCGTAGGGTGCGCCGCGCGCGGCGTAGCCCAGCAGGCGACGCGCGCGTCCGTCCACCGTCACCTGGCGCGGCCCCGGGCCGTCGCAGGCCGTCCAGCCCCAGCAGTTCTCGCAGTAGTGCCTGAAGTGCTTGGGGTTGCGGATCGCGTACTCGCGCTGCACCAGCGTCGCGCGGCGGCTGTTCTCGAAGTAGTCGATGCCCTTGGAGCGCATGAACGCGTCCTGGATGCCGCGCAGGTCGATCCACATGTGCGAGTACTGGTGGATGAACAGCGGGCCGGCGGCCAGGTGCTCGTGGCCGTAGATGCGGCGCCAGCGGTAGCCCGCGAGCCACGCGTCCCAGGCCCTGGTCGCGATGCGGTGGTGTTCGGAGCCCAGCGCCAGCGCGTACATCAGCAGCCCCTCGCTGTAGCCCACCCAGTGGTAGCGCAGGAAGCCGCGCTCGGGCTTCCAGCCGTGGCAGATCGCGCCGTCGCAGTTGCACATCCAGGCCCAGTCGACGCGGTCGGCCAGCAGGCGGGCGAGGCCGCGGATCTCGGCCTCGTGGCCGTTGTCGCGGTCGAAGAAGCCGGCGGCGGCCAGGGCGCCGGCGACCAGGAACGAGGTGTCGATGCTGGACAGTTCGCTGCGCCAGGCGCGCGTGCCGGTCTTCATGTCCAGGAAGTGGAAGTAGAAGCCGCGGTAGCCGGTCGAGTGCGGCGTGCCGGACATGTCCGCCTCGGCCAGGAAACGCAGCGTGCGCAGCGTGATCGCCTGCGCCTGCAGCCGGCTCATCCAGCCGCGCTCGACCGCGATCGGGTAGGCCGTCAACGCCATGCCCAGCCCGCTGATGCTGCAGGGGCTGTCGGGCTGTGTGGAGTCGAGCACCAGGCCGCTGGCCGGGTCGGTCGCGGTCTCGAAGTAGCCGAACGCGCCACGCTGGGCGCGCTCGATCAGGCTCGAGACGTCGATGTCGGCGCCGTCGCCCGCATGCTTGCGCGGCTGGCTGGACGAGGTGAATGCGGCGACCTTCATGGCTGCGGGCCAGCCTAGCGGAAAGCGCATGCCGGTGCCGTCCGCGGGGACGGATTGCGAGCGGCGCGCCCGGCCGGCGTGCCGCCGGGCACGCGGGCTACAGGCCGATCGCCGAGAGCATCAGGAAGGCCGCGAACAGCACGAAGTGGGTCAGGCCCTCGATGGCGTTGGTCTCGCCGTCGTGGATGTTGATGGTGGCCACCAGCAGCGTGAGCAGCGTCATCACCATCTGCGGGGCGGTCAGCGCCATCGTGATCGGGTGGCGCGTGGCGAGCGCCAGCGCCTCGATCACCGGCACGGTCAGCACCACGGTCGACAGCGACGCGCCGAGCGCGATGTTGACCACCGGCTGCATGCGGTTGGACAGCGCCGCGCGCAGGGCGGTCAGGATCTCGGGGCTGGCCGAGATCGTCGCGACGATCAGCGGCGCGAGGATGGGCGGCGCGCCGATGCCTTGAAGGCCGGTATCCAGCGTCCTGGCCATCACCTCCGAGAGCAGGCCGATCAGCACGATGCCCGCGCCGATGCCCAGCAACGGCGCGGCGAGCCCGCCCTCGACGTGCCCGTCGTCGGACGCCTCGTCGGCCGGCGCCTTCTGGGCGTACGAGTAGCTGAAGAAGTAGCTGTGGCGGCCCGTCTGCAGCTTCAGGAACATGCCGTACAGCGCGACCATGACGACGATCGTGAAGATCGAGTAGGCGGCCCAGTGCGCGACCGGGATGAAGGCCGGCAGCACCATCGCCACGCCCAGGCCCGTCAGGATCATCACGACGTAGGTGTTGCCCGAGTCGACGTTGTACGGCTGCTCGCCGTGGCGCAGGCCGCCCAGCAGCGCCGACAGGCCCAGCAGCGCGTTGATGTCCAGCATCACGGCCGAATAGATGGTGTCGCGCGCCAGCGTGGGCGACGGCGACTCCTGCATCAGGATCGCGAGGATCACCACCTCGACCAGCACGGCGCTGAGCGTCAGCACCATGGTGCCGTAGGGCTCGCCCAGCCGTTCGGCCAGCGTCTCGGCATGGTGGGCGACGCGCACCGAGGCGAACAGGATGGCCGCGATCAGGGCGATGGAGGCGGCCAGCGACGCGCCCTGGCCCGCGCCCAGGATGGCGTGTTCCAGCGGCCAGGCGACGGCGAGCGCGAGCGCCGCGAGCACCAGGGCCAGTTCGCGGCGGAGAAGAGTCGGCATTCAGGTCAGGTTCAGGTTGCGGAGCGCCGATGATAGGGGACGCACCGGTCAGCGCGGCTCCGAGGCGGCGGCGTGCACCGGCGGCAGCTGCTGCGGGCGCTGCACCTCGGTGGGCGTCACCGTGCGCGTCGAGTAGTCGACGCCCCCCAGCACGAGCAGGATGCACCACGCGCCCAGCCCGGCGACGGCCGCCAGCCGGACCAGCGCGCCCGACTCGCGCAGCCGCATGAACAGCCACGCGACGAGGCTCGCCTTGATGACCGCGATCACCAGGCCCGCCACCATGTTCCAGGCGCCCAGCTTCACGTACGAGCTGCCCAGGCTGGCGAGCATCAGCAGCAGCAGCGCGATCCACGTGAGCGCGAGCTTGCGGCGTTCGCGCGCGAACCGGGGCGAGGCGGCGGGGTCGTCAGCCATGGCGGTCCATCAGGTACAGCAGCGGGTACAGGAAGATCCAGACGATGTCGACGAAGTGCCAGTACAGCGCCGCGACCTCGAGCTCGCCCGCGCCGGCCCACGCCCGCCCGCGCGAGCGTCCGCGCGCGAGGATGCACAGCGCGACGATGCCGCAGATCATGTGCACGCCGTGCAGCCCCGTCGTGAGGAAGTACAGCGCGAAGAACTGTTGCGCGCCGGCGATGCGCAGCTCGAAGTCCGTGCCCGGCATGAGGTGCTCGCGCCATTCGTCGTGCCATTCGAGCCCCTTGATCACGAGGAACACGACGCCCAGCGCTGCGGTGAGCGACAGCAGCCGCGCGGTCCAGCGGCGCTGGCGCTCGTCTTCCTCGCAGGCCACGGCCAGCGCGACGCACGCGCTGCTGGTCAGCAGCACCGCGGTGTTGACGGTGCCCAGCACGACATCGGTGCGGCGCGAGCCCTCGGCCCAGCCGGCCGGGAAGTGCGTGCGGCCGTAGAGGTAGGCGACGAACAGGCCGCCGAAGAACAGCACCTCGCTGGCCAGGAACACCCACATGCCCAGCTTGCCGGTCCCGGACTCCTGCTTCTCGTCGAGTTCCGGGTGGGCGAGCGTCGCGGCGGTCAGCACGAGCAGCCGCGCCGTCCAGCGGCGCTGGTCCGCGTCCTTCTCGCAGGCCACGGCCAGTGCGACGGCCGCGCTGCTGGTGAGCAGCAACGCGGTGTTGACGGTGCCCAGCAGCACGTCG